>NZ_JAALEF010000026.1:0-9009 GCF_014145245.1 Dietzia sp. B44
GGGACACCTCGCACGCCCTGGCCGACTACGCCACCGTGGTGGTGGACGCCCTCGGCGACCGCGTCACCCGGTGGCTCACGCTCAACGAGATGAACGTCCACACCCTCTACGGCCACGGGCTCACCGATCACGCGCCCGCGCTCGGGATGGGGCTGGACTGCCTGCCCGTGGCCCACAACCTGCTCCGCGCGCACGGGCTGGCGGTCGGGGCGATCCGCGCCGCCGGTGCCCACCACGAGGTCGGGGTGGTCCAACAGCACTTCCCCGTCTCCGCCGCGACCGACTCCGCAGAGGACGTCGAGGCCGCCGAGATGTTCCGCATCCTCACCAACTGGTTGTTCTCCGATCCGATCCTCCGGGGCACCTATCCGGAGGACTGGGTGGCCGAGCTCGTCATGACCGCCGCGGGGCTGACCCCGGACCAGCTCGAGCAGGACCTCGTCGTCATCTCGGGCCCCCTCGACCTCTACGGCGTCAACTATTACGAACCCACGGTGATCGAAGCCCCCCGCGAGGACACGGACTACTCCGGGGTCCTCGAGGTCGACTTCCCGGAGGACATGCCGTTCCGCCCCGTGCGGATCGAGGGTGTGGAGCGGACCGACTTCGACTGGCCCGTCGTGCCGTCGGGTCTCACCGACATCCTCGTGGCCCTCCACGAGCGCTATCCGGGACTGCCGCCGGTGACGGTGACCGAGAACGGGTGCTCGTACCACGACGGACCCGGTCCGGACGGCGCGGTCCACGACGAGCGCCGGATCGACTACCTGCGCGCGCACCTGGCGGCTGTGGTGGATTCCCTCGACGCGGGCGTGACCGTGGACGGCTACTACGTGTGGTCGGCCATGGACAACTTCGAGTGGGCCGCCGGGTACGCCGAGCGCTTCGGCCTGGTCCACGTCGACCACAGCACCCTGACGCGCACCCGCAAGGACTCCTGGTACTGGTATCGCGACCTGATCGACGCGCACCGCAACCGAGTCGCGGGGAATGGTCCGACCCGGGCCTCCGGGACCCCTCCGGCGGTCTAAGCTGGGCGGATGACCACCGATTCGGCCACCGGGCACCGTCGGACCCTGGGAGCGATCAGCGTGTGCGCGGCCGTCGCGCTCCTCGGTTCGGCGTGCGGGACACCGGTGGCCACGCCCGGCCCCGACGAGAGCCCGGCCGCCTACTCGGGACTCGAGGTCAGCGAGGACCGGATCGACTACGCGATCGGCAAGGTCACCGACATCGTCGAGGAGGAGATGGACGCCTCCGGTATCCCGGGCGCGGCCGTGGCCGTGGTGCACGGCGGCGAGGTGGTCCTCGCGGAGGGGTTCGGCGTCCGTGACACCGGCACGGGCGCCGAGGTGGATGCGCGGACCGTGTTCCCGTTGGCCTCGATCTCCAAGTCGGTCAGCGCCACGGTGGTGGCAGCGGAGAGCGCCGACGGCCAGGTCGACTGGTCCACGCCCGTCAGCGAGTACCTGCCGTGGTTCGAGCTCTCCGATCCCCAGCTGACCCCCCTCGTGACCGTCGGCGACGTCTTCGCGCACCGCTCCGGACTGCCCGGGCACGCGGGTGACGACCTCGAGGACCTGGGTTACGACCGGCCCGCGGTCCTGCACGGTCTGCGCCACCTGCCGCTCACGCCGTTCCGGGCCTCGTACGCGTACACCAACTTCGGACTCACCGCGGGGGCCGAAGCGGTGGCGGTCGCGGCGGGGACCCCCTGGGACGAGCTGGGTCGCGAGCGGATCTTCGACCCGCTCGGCATGACCGACACCTCGTTCTCCCACGACGAGCTGCTCGAGCGGGACAACCGGGCGGTCGGCCACGTGCGCGCCGACTCCCCCGACTCCCCCGACTCCGCGGACCAGAGCGACCCGGACGGGGACTGGGTCCCGGCCGATCCCCAGCGCGACCCCGACGCCCAGGCGCCGGCGGGGGGCCTGAGTTCGTCGGTGACCGACATGGCCGCCTGGATGGCGATGGTGCTCGACGACGGCAAGGGGCCCGGCGGCTCCCAGGTCGTGCCCGCCGAGGCGCTGCGCGAGGCCCTCACCCCGCAGATCGTCTCCTCGCCGCCGCGGGCCGCCGCGGACCGTCCCGGGTCCTACGGCTACGGGTTCAACATCGGTACCAGTTCCTCGGGTCGGGTCCAGTGGAGCCATTCCGGGGCGTTCGCGCTCGGGGCGGGCACCGCGATGCTCATGCTGCCCTCGCTCGACCTGGGGATCATCACGGTGACCAACGCCTCGCCGAGCGGGGTGGCGGAGACGATCAACGCCAGGTTCGCCGACTACGCCCAGTACGGCGACCCCACGCTGGACTGGCGGGATCTGTTCGGCCAGGCGTTCGCGTCACTGCTCGACCCGGTCGGGGACCTGGTGGACGCGACCCCGCCCGCCGATCCGGCACCGTCGAGGGACCCGGCCGAGCTGGTCGGGACGTACCGCAACGACTACTTCGGGACCCTCGAGGTCAGAGAGTCGCAGGACGCGCTGGAGATGACCGTCGGCGGCGCCGCCGCCTGGCCACTCGAGCCCTGGGACGGCGACACGTTCGCGGTCGAACCGCGGAGTGAGAACTGGCCGCCGGGGTCGCGGGGTTCCGTGACGTTCGACGACGACGAGGTCACCGTCGAACTCCTGGACGGCAACGGTCTCGGGACCTTCACCAGGGCGCCCGCCGGGGACGAACCCGGCGATCCCGGATCCCCCGACTGACCGCGGGCGTCCGCCGCCCCCGGCGCAATCGGAGCCCCCGAGCCCGGGCCCGCAGGGAGGGTCAGCGCGGTGCCGGCAGCTTCCCGGCCCGCCGCCGGTCGCGTTTGGCATCGGCGTCGGGAGTGGTCGTGAACGTCGAGAACCACGTCATCCGGGGGTCGGCGTCCACGAGGAAGGCCTTGACCGCGAGGGTCAGCGGCACGGCCAGGATCGCGCCCAGAGCACCGGCCACCGACGCCCAGAACACCAGCGAGAGGAACGTGACGGTGGGGGTCAGCCCCACGGCGTCGCCGGTGAACTTGGGCTGGATGAAGCTCTGGATCACCAGGTTGACCACGCTGTAGATCACCACCACCCAGATGGCGTCGACCGGTCCCCCGGTCAGGAGCGCGAACAGCGCGGGTGGCACGAGGCCCAGGACGAAGCCGATGTTGGGGATGTAGTTGGTGACGAAGGCCAGGACGCCCCAGACCAGGGCCAGCGGCACACCGATGATCATCAGTGCGATCACGTCGATGACCGCCACGATGAGACCGAAGATCGTCGAGACGATCCAGTACGACTTCACACCGTCGGTGAACGAGCTGAGGGCGTCCGCCAGCCGGGGCCGCTGGCGCGCGATCACCGCCCGACGGCGGGTGATCCCCGGGACGTCGAACACCAGGAAGGTCAGTGCGATCACCAGGACGGTGAGCTGCCCGCCCGCCGAGGACAGCTGCCCCGCCACGTTCTGGACGGTGCCGATCACGGTGCCGGGGTCGACTCCCGCCAGGCTCGAGGAGACCTGGTCCTCGCTCACCCCGAACCGTCCGAGGAACTCGATGGTCTGCTCGTACAGTTCGACGAACTTGTCCTGGTAGCGCGGGATCTCCTCGGCGGCGATCCACAGCGCCCACACGAGCATCCCCACCAGCGCGGCCAGCAGGAGGTAGAGCACCAGCAGGACGATGATCATCCCGCCCCACCTCGGCAGGCCGGCACGCTCGAGCAACCGCTGCAGCGGCTGGGCGGCGATCACCAGGTTCAGGGCGAGGAAGGCGGGCATGACCATGTTCGCGTGCTGGGAGATCCCCCAGAGCACGACGAACGCGGCGGCCAGGGACACCACGGTGACGCCGGCGATCCCCCAGCCCTTGGGCTCCTCGTGCGGGGCGAGCACATCGGGTTCGCGCGCGCCGTCACCGGTGGTGGTCATGGCCCCTCCTCGACCCGCGCCCCGTGCGCTGGACGCCGATCAGAGTAGACCCTGTCAGCCCCCGGTCAACGCCGAACGGATGGCGTCCACGTGAACGTCGTCGAGGTCGGCGGGGTCCCAGGTGGGGTTGCGGTCCTTGTCGATCACCACGGCCCGGACGCCTTCGACGAAGTCCGGGCGGGCGGTGATCCATCCGCCCAGCGCCAACTCGGCCGCCAGGCACTCTCGCAGATCGCTCGCGGCCGCCCCTGCGCGGAGCAGCTCGATGGTCGCGATGACGGACGTCGGGCAGTGCGACCGCAGCATCTCGAGGGTCGAGGTGGCCCACTCGTCCTGCGCACCGGACTCCAGGGCCGCGACCATCTCCTGCACGGTCGCACGGGAGAAGACGTCCTCGATCCGGTCGATGTGCTTCTCGACCGCGGACTCCCCCGCCGCCGAGTGCTCGAGGCCGTGGCGCTCCAGGGCGGCGTCCAGGCCATCGGACCCGATGGCGGAGACGAAGGCGTCGCGGTCGGCGTCGTCGATCAGATGGGTGGCCAGACCCGTGTAGAGCGCGTCGGCGGAGTTCATCCGGACCCCGGTGGTGCCGAGGTAGATCCCCACCGCGAGGCCCCGGGTCCCGCCGCCGCACAGGCGGGGCAGGAAGTGGCTGGCGCCGACGTCGGGGATGAACCCGATCGCCGTCTCCGGCATGGCCATCATGACCTTCTTGGTGACCACGCGGTGCGAGCCGTTAATGGAGATCCCGAGGCCGCCGCCCATCGCGACGCCGTGGATCACGGCGACGGTGGGCACCCGGTGCGTGTGGTACGCGAGGTCCATCGCGTACTCCTCGGAGAAGAACTCCCGGTTGGTCTGGTGCTCGCCGGCGGCCGCGGCGTCGCGCAGCGCGCGGATGTCGCCGCCCGCGCAGAACGCCTTCTCCGAGGTACTGGTGGTGACGACGGCCTCCACTCCCGAGTCCTGCGACGCGGCATCCAGGGCGGAGTGCAGGGCCCGGCACATGGGCAGGTCGAGGGAGTTCAGTGCCTTGGGGCGGTCCAGGACGATGTGCTGCATCCGGCCTTCTCGCCGGGTGGTGACGAATTCGCTCATGCCCCCAGTGTGGCAGGCCGGTCTGTGCCCGTCGCCGGGATACTAGGAATTCCTACCTAGGCCGCCCCCGCCGCCCCGCCCGGCGTCAGGTCGCCGATCGTGCCCCGCCTCCGGTCAGAGCAGCTCCGACGCCACGTCCGGGACGTACTTGAACTCCTCGCGCGGCGGGCGCTCGTAGCTCGCACCCTCGGGTCGTTCCGGGATCTCGAACGTCGGCGGCTCCAGCTTCTCCCACGGCACGGTGGAGAGCAGGTGCGAGATGACGTTGATGCGCGACCGCTTCTTGTCCTCCGACTCGACCGTGTACCAGGGCGCCTCGGGGATGTCGGTGTGGATGAACATCTCGTCCTTGGCACGGCTGTACGCCTCCCACCGGTTGATGGACTCCAGGTCCATCGGCGAGAGCTTCCACCGGCGCATGGGGTCGTCGTGCCGCGAGCGGAAGCGGCGCTCCTGCTCCTCGTCGGACACGGAGAACCAGTACTTGCGCAGCATGATCCCGTCCTCCACGAGCAGGCGTTCGAAGATCGGCGCCTGGTGCAGGAAGCGGCGGTACTCGTCCGTGGTGCAGAAGCCCATCACTCGTTCCACGCCGGCCCGGTTGTACCAGGAGCGGTCGAAGATCACGATCTCCCCGGCCGCGGGCAGGTGCTCGATGTAGCGCTGGAAGTACCACTGGGTCTTGTGCACCTCGGTCGGGGCGGGAAGCGCGACCACGCGGGCGAACCGCGGGTTGAGGTACTGGGTGATGCGCTTGATCGCCGACCCCTTGCCGGCGGCGTCGCGGCCCTCGAACACCACGACGAGCCGGTTCCCGGTCTCCTTGAGCCAGGCCTGCATCTCCACGAGCTCGGCCTGCAACCGCTCGAGCTCGGCCTCGTACGCCTTCTTGGGCAGTTTCTCCAGGCCGCTGGCGAGTTCCTTCTTCTTCGACCCGGTGTCGCCGCTCTTCGAGGACGTGCTCTTCCCGCTCGAGGTGGCCTTCTTATCGTCCTTCTTGCCGCTCATGCCCGCGATCCTACGGCCCCGGGCGCACCCGGCCCGGCTCTTCGGATGCGGTCCGCAGCCGGCTCGCGCGATAATGGACGGCGTGAGGTCCCGTGACAGCATCCTCGACGCGACCCGAGCGGTGATCGGGGACGTGGGGTTCGACGGGGTCAATATCGCC
Organism: Dietzia sp. B44; assembly: GCF_014145245.1. NCBI lineage: Bacteria > Bacillati > Actinomycetota > Actinomycetes > Mycobacteriales > Dietziaceae > Dietzia > Dietzia sp. B44. Next base: position 6,173 of record NZ_JAALEF010000026.1, read on the forward strand.
GTCGTGGCCAAGCGGGCCGGGGTGAGTCGGCAGACGGTGTACTCGATCTTCGGTACCCGTGAGGAGTTGATCGGCGAGGCGGTCACCGAACGGTTGACCGCGCTGGTCGGTGCCTACGAGTCCGTGATGGACTCGGCCGACTCTCTGCTCGAGGTGCTGGTGGAGATCGTGATCGAGGCCCGGCGACGCATCCTCGGGGACCCGCTGCTGCGAGCCCTGACGCTGTCAGGCGAGGGCAACCCGATCCACCATCCGGGTGCTGTAGACAGATCCCTCGAGTACACAGCCCACCTGCTCGGTCCGGCGATCGAGCGATTCCCCGAGTTCGCCGACCGCATCGACTTCCTCGCCGACGTCGGCGTGCACATCGGCTGGTCGGTGATGGTGCTCGAGGATCCCGACTCCCGCTCCGACGCCGACCTGCGGGCGTTCCTCACCGCCTGGCTCGCACCACTGCTGCAGCCGCCATCGTGAGCGCTCTGCTCGTCCTCTGGGACCTCGACCTCACGTTGCTCGACCCCGCCGGGTTCGGCTCGCGGATGATCGCCCCCGCGCTCGCCGAGATGGTCGGCGGCGAGCCCGTCATGGACGTCTCCTTTGCCGGGCGGACCGACCGCGCGATCTGCACCGACCTGCTCGGGCGGAACGGGATCGACCCCCGCGAGGACCTCGTCACCACGCTGCTCCACGCCGTCGCCGAGCGGTGCGAGGCGCACGGGCAGGACCTGCTCGACGCGGGAGGTGGGGCACTCCCGGGAGCTCACGAGGCGATAGCCGCCCTCGCCGCGGTAGACGGGCTGCACCAGGGGATCGTCACCGGCAACATGCGACGGACGGCGCTGCTCAAGCTCCGGGTGTGTGGGTTCGACGGGCTTCCCGATCCGCGGCTCGGGGCGTTCGGAGATCACCACGCCGACCGCGCCGACCTCGTCCGCGGTGCCCTCACCACCGCCCGCGCACGCGGACTCGAGGTGTCCGCTGAGCGCGCGGTGGTGATCGGTGACCACGTCCACGATGTCCGCGGCGCACTCGACGCGGGGGCCCGCTGCGTCGCCGTCGCCACCGGTCGGGTCTCCGCTGACGAGTTGCGATCAGCTGGTGCCCACGCCGTCCTGCCGAGCCTCACCGATGCCGACGCCCTGCTCTCCGCCTGTCTCGCCCACACTCGCGCGCATCCCTCGCCGGCCGATTGACGCTCCCAGCCCCTGCCTCACGCACACCCCGGCGCGCCCCGGCGCTCCCCCACCCCGCCGCGCCCCGCACACCCAGCGCGCCCCCACCCCAGCGCCTTCATCCCAGCGCGCCCCGCGCAACGGGTGTGGTCGTGGCCCTTGTGGCCACAACGCAGTTCTGTCGCAGTGGGCACGACCAAGATTCGGGTGATGTGGTCGCGCGTCGCGGTCATACCCGTGCGCGGCCGCGCTCGAGGGCCGCACCGATCTGGCGGAGTACCGCCCGTGGATTCCGGAGCATCGAACCGGTCACGCGGACCACCTGCCAGCCCAGCTCCGAGAGTTCGGCGTTGACCCGCGCGTCGTACTCCCAGGTAGACCTGCCTCGATGGACGTCCCCGTCGTAGAACACCGCCACCTTCCCGACCTCGTACGCCAGATCCGCAGTGGCGACCTTCACCCCGTACTCGTTGTGGATCTCGACCTGCGGAGTCGGGTCGGGGAGGTCCGACCGGACGATCAGCAGCCGAAGCCTGGTCTCGGGCGGCGAATCAGCTCGCTGGTCACACCACCGGAGAAGGCTCCGCACCCTCTGCAGACCGTGCAACCCTCGCAGGCCCCGTGCCAGTGCACTCACCTCGCTGACGGCGATCCGGGATCGATTGCACACGGCGTCGATCTTCGCGATCGCCGTATCGTCGTTGACCTCCCACCTCGCTACGTCGATGGCCGTCCGTGCAGCGGAGGTCACACGGAGTCCACCGATCGCTTCCACCTGTCCCGCCGGCAGAGCACGCCGGAGGCGACGCAGCCGCACACGGCCCGGAGCGGGTGCCGTTCCGACCGCGTAGATGTCGACTTCTCTCTCGACCGCGGCCGGCGCGTACCACCGCTCCCGGTGGATCAGTGCCGCCGCGAGACCGCCGATCACGGCTCCAGCGGGTGCCCATAGCGCTGCGCCGCGGACCATTACATCCGGTGTGGCGGGCGCTCCGGTGGCGAGGTACACGTCGGGGAACAGACGACGATGTCCTGACCTGAGCTGATGGCCGGACAGATGGCCTTCCACGACCGCCGCACTACCGATGAACGGCGCAGCAGGATGAGGACGGGGCACCTCAGGATCATCGCCCGCGGTGACCGTTCACGCCCGCCCCCGGCGTCCCCTGTGGATGAGGACGACGAGCATCCACAACGAACCGCGCCGCTCGGTCCTGGCATCAGGTGTTCCGCCCATATTCTGGTCGTGCCCAGCGCGGTGAAACGCTCGATTCACCGCAGCAAAGACGACCAAGTTCGACGTCCACACCGCTCTCGCGCCGGCGGGTGGATCAGCCCTCGACCTGTTCGCCGAGCTCCATCCAGCGCTCCTCGAGCTGTTCCTTCTCCGCGCTCACGTCCTTGAGATCACGGTCGAGGGACGCGAGCTTCTCCGTGTCGAGCGCCTCCCCTGCGGCGGCGGTGAGGGCCTCGTGGATCGTGGCCTGTCGTTGATCGAGTTTGAGCATCTGGCGCTCGATCTTGGACATCTCCTTGCGCAGCGCCCGCTCGTCACCCGAGCTGAGCCCGGACCCGGCGGAGCCGGCGGTCGCGGCGGATGCCGAACCACCGCCCGATCCAGCCCCGGGACCCGAGCCCGAGCCCGAACCCGAGCCAGCGGGCTCG
>NZ_JAALEF010000305.1:0-4087 GCF_014145245.1 Dietzia sp. B44
CAGCTCGGTGTCGAGGTCCCAGATCACCTCGACGTGGTCGGAGATGAACCCGATCGGGACGATCACGACGTCACGGACGCCGCTGTCCTCCGCCAGTCCACGGACATGGTCCACCACGTCGGGCTCGAGCCACGGCACGCTCGGGGGTCCGGAACGGGACTGCCAGACCAGGTCGTGATCGTCGACCCCGGCCGCGCGGGCCACCAACCGCGACGCCTCGGCGACCTGACGGCTGTAGAGACGACCTCCGAGCGCGGGCGGACCCGCGACGGCGTCCGCCGCCTCGGGGACCGAGTGCGCGGTGAAGACGACGCGGGCTCCCGGCGCCGCCGCTTCCCGGGCGGCGCGGAGATCGGACGCGAACCGCTCGATGAACAGGGGATGGTCGTAGAACTGTCGCAGGCGGACCATCGAGGGCGCACCGGGGACCTGCTCGCGCGCGCGGGCGATGTCCTCCTGGTACTGCGCACAGCCGGAGTAGCCGCCCCACGCGGAGGTGGCGAACACCGCCGCGGTCCGGACGCCGTCCGCGGTCATCTGCCGGACCGTCTCCTCGATCATCGGGGTCCAGTTGCGGTTCCCGAAGTACACCGGCAGGTCCCTGCCGCTGCGGGCGAGCTCCTCCTCGACGTGGTCGATGATCTCGCGGTTGAGGTCGTTGATCGGGCTGCGGCCACCCAGCTGTCGGTAGTGGGTGGCGACCTCCTCGAGTCGCGCCGCCGGGATCCCGCGCCCGCGGGTGACGTTCTCGAGGAAGGGGATGACGTCCTCCTGTCCCTCGGGCCCGCCGAAGGACAGGACGAGGAGGGCGTCCACGGGCCCGGTCACCTCGAGCTCACCATCGGTCATCTGTGGTTCTCCTGTCCGCTGAAGGAGACGGTGCCGGCTCCACCGTCTGCATAGATCACTGTTCCCGTGGTGGCGGGCATGAGGTCCGAGAGCAGCGCCACCGCGGTGGTCGCCACCGCGGTGGGGTCGTTCACGTCCCACCCCAGGGGGGCGCGCCTGGCCCACTCGTCCTGCATCTGGTCCAGTTCTCCGCCGGGACCGAGCGCGTCTCCGGCGATGGCCTTGGCCGCGAGGGTCTTGACGGGGCCGGCGGCGATGAGGTTGGACCGCACGCCCTCCGGACCGAGTTCTCGGGCCACGTAGCGGTTGACCGCCTCCAGGGCGTTCTTGGCCACGGACATCCAGTTGTAGAAGGGCATGGAGAACCGCGGGTCGAAGTCCAGTCCGATGATCGACGCGCCGGGGTTGAGCAGGGGGCGCACGGCCCTGGCGAGGGACGCGTACGAATAGGCGGAGACCTCCACGGCGACGGAGACGTCCTTCCAGGGCGCGTCGAGGAACGGGTCGCCGAGGCAACTGGGCGGCGCGAACCCGATGGAGTGCACCACCCCGTCGAGCGATTCGGCGTGTTCTCGCACCCTGCCCTCGAGCGCCGCGAGGTCCTCCTCGCTCTGCACGTCCAGTTCGATCACCGCGGGCCTGTCGGGCAGTCGCTTCGAGATCGCCCGCACCAGCGACGGCCGGCCGAACGCGGTGAGGATGACGGTGGCGCCGTGGAGCTGGCAGTGCTTGGCGATGTGGAAGGCGATCGAGGCGTCGGTGATCACCCCGGTGACGAGGATGGTCTTGCCCGAGAGGATCCCGGTGCGGGTGTTCTCGCTCATGGTCAGTGCCCCATTCCCATACCGCCGTCGACGGGCAGGACGGCACCCGAGATGTAGCCGGCGTCGTCCCCCGCGAGGAAGCTGACGGCCCCCGCCACGTCGTCGGCGCTGCCCTTCCGGCCGAGCGGGATGGCCGCCACGGCGAGGGCCTGCGTCTTGTCGTCCAGCCCGGCGGTCATGTCGGTGTCGATGAACCCGGGGGCCACGACGTTGGCCGTGATGTTGCGCGAGCCGAGTTCCCGGGTCAGTGAGCGGGCCATCCCGATGAGGCCGGCCTTCGACGAGGCGTAGTTGACCTGGCCCGCGGTGCCCGACTGGGCGACGACCGATCCGATGAAGATGAGTCGGCCGAACCTGGCGCGCAGCATCCCCCGGGAGGCCCTTCTGGCCACCCGGAACGCGCCGGACAGGTTCGCCTCGACGACCCGGGTGAACTGCTCGTCCTTCATCCGCATCAGGAGGGTGTCGTCGGTGATCCCGGCGTTGGACACCACCACCTCGACCGGGCCGTACTCGGCCTCGACCGCGGTGAACGCCGCGTCGACGGAGTCGGGGTCGGTGACGTCACACAGGACTCCGAACAGACCGTCGGGCGCACCGGACCCTCGATGGGTCACCGCCACCCGGTGGCCGTCGGCGGCGAGTCGTTCGGCCACGGCGCGTCCGATGCCGCGGTTGCCCCCGGTCACCAGGACCGTCCGGGGGGTGGGGGTGGGCGTGCTGTCGGGAACCATGTGCACCAACCTATCGAACCGTCAGGGGTGACCCGGTGGGGGTGCGCGGACCCGTCACGGGATGCGGCGGTGTGCCACCAGGGATCCGGCTGCGGCGAGCATCGCCAGCAGGGACCCGATCACGAGCCACGGCCGCGAGGCGTCGGCCTTCTTCCACTCGAACCCGATCTGTTCCTCGAGGGTGCGGTAGACGGAGTCGAGCTCCTCGAGGCTGGAGGCGGTGAAGAAGTCACCCCCCGAGATCTCGGCGATGGTGCGCAACGAGGCGTCGTCGACGGGGACGGGCTGCGGGCGACCCTGGATGTCCACTGTCCCGTAGAGGGTGCCGAAGGAGATGGTCGAGATCGGGATGCCGGCCTCCTCGGCGCGCTCGGCGGCGGTGAAGGCCCCGCGCTCCTCGGTCGGGTCGGCGGGGACGGTCTCCTTGCCGTCGGAGAGCAGCACGATTCGGGCCGGCGGCGCCTGGTCGGTGCCACCGAGGCTCTCGGTGAACGTCGTGACGGCCTGGGTGGCGGTGTAGATCGCCTCGCCGGTCGCGGTCCTCTCGTCCAGCCGGAGTCGCTCGACGGCGCGGACCACGGGTCCCCGATCGGTGGTGGGTGCCACGAGCATCGAGGCCGTTCCGGCGTAGGAGACCAGTCCCAGGTTGACGCCCGGGGTGAGGTTGTTGGCGAACGTCGTGGCGGCCTGCTGCGCGGCCTCCAGGCGGGACGGCGCTACGTCCGTGGACTCCATGGACAGTGACACGTCGACGACGAGCATGACCGTCGCGCGGTTCCGCGGCACCTTCTGTTCCTTCTGCGGCCCGGCCAGCGCCACCACCAGGGCGAGCAGCGACAGGATGAGCAGCACCGCGGGGACGTGGGTGAACCAGCGTCGACCGCCACGGTCGACGGTCCGCAGGACGCCGAAGTTGCCGAAGCGCACGGTCCTGCGCCTCTTGGATCGCAGCGCGATCACGTATCCGATCGCGAGGGCCAGTGGCACGACCACCAGGACCAGCCACAGTGGGTGCTGGAACTCCGACAGGCTCATCGGTGCGTTCCTCCCGGTGTCGGATGGTCGTCGGGCAGGTCCCTGACGAGGTTCTCCCCGGTGGGCAGGCCACCCTGGCGGCGTGCGCCGACGAAGTCGATCACGTCCCTGATCCAGTCCCGGTCGGTCCGCAGGGCGAGGACCGGGGCGCCACAGCGGCGTAGGGCGGCGTGGACCTCCGCGCGATGAGAGTCCGCGGCCCGGCGGTAGTCGGCGGCGAGGGCGTCGTCGACGTCCAGTTCGAGCACCTCGCCGGTGGCCGGGTCCTGGAGCAGTGCGGCGCCCACAGCGGGAAGTGCGATGTCGAGGGGGTCGGCCGTGTGCACAGCGAGGAACTCGTGCCGGGCCCCCAGGACGCGCAGGGACCGTTCCCAGTCGACGTCGGCGAGGAAGTCCGAGATCACCACCACCAGTCCGTGCCGTCGGGCGGCGTTCCGGGCGGCGCGGAGTGCGTCGTCGAGGGTCCCACCGGGTGAGACCCGGGCCGGGGCGCGGGTGACCTCCTCGAGGAGCCGCCTGACGTGGTCGCGCCCGCTCGTGGCACGGAGGACCCGGGGCCGCCCGGCGCCGGTGAGGACCATGCCGACACGACTGCCACCCCCGGCGGACAGGAACCCGACGGTGGCCGCGGCCGCCTCCACGAGA
>NZ_JAALEF010000305.1:4368-6152 GCF_014145245.1 Dietzia sp. B44
AGGAGCTCCAACTGCGTCAGGGCGGCGCGGGACGCCGCCGCGACCGGGTCGTCGCGGGTCCCCTCGTCCGCGTGGGTCACCGCGAGGACGGCGGGCCGGGCTGTGCGGGAACCGCGCTGATCTGTGGGAGCGGGACGGCCTCGAGAACGCGGCGCACGACGGTGTCCGCGGTGATCTCGTCCGCCAACGCGTCGTAGGTGAGGACGAGTCGGTGGCGGAGCACGGCGGGGAGCACGTCGACGACGTCCTGGGGCACCACGTAGTCGCGACCGCGGACCAGGGCCAGCGCGCGGGCCGCGGTGACGGCACCCAGGGTGGCCCGGGGGGACGCGCCGTACGCGAGCCACCTGGCCACGTCCTCGAGGCCGTGCCTCTCGGGTTCGCGGGTGGCGACGGTGACCCTGACCACGTAGTCGACCAGCGCGTGGTGGACGAAGACCTCCCGGACCGCGTCCTGCAGCCGGATCAACGCGTCGACCCCGAGGACGCGGGACGGCTCCGGCGGACGTGTCCCCATCCGGTAGACGATCTCCCGCTCCTCCTCGGGGCTCGGGTAGTCCACGACGAGCTTGAACAGGAACCGGTCCCGCTGGGCCTCCGGGAGCTGGTACACGCCCTCGCTCTCGATGGGGTTCTGGGTGGCCATCACCAGGAACGGTGTCGGCATCGGGAAGGTCTGGCCGCCGATCGAGACGTGCCCCTCCGCCATCACCTCGAGCAGCGCCGACTGGACCTTGGCCGGCGCGCGGTTGATCTCGTCGGCCAGCACGAAGTTCGCGAGGATGGGACCGAGTTCGACCTCGAACTCCTCGCGGCCCTGCCGGTAGATCCGGGTCCCGACGATGTCCGCCGGAACCAGGTCCGGGGTGAACTGGAGGCGACGGAAGCTGCCCCCCACGACGGTGGCGAACGTCTCCACGGTGAGCGTCTTGGCGACACCCGGCACGCCCTCGAGGAGGATGTGACCGCGCGAGAGCAGACCCACCAGGATCATCTCGATGAGCCGGTCCTGGCCCACCACGACCTTCTTGACCTCGTACACCGCCTGCTCCAGCAGCCTGGCGTCCGAGGCCGCGGAGGACGCGGAGACCGCGGAACGTGAGCCCGGGTCGGGCGAGTGGTCGGTGTGGGGATCGCTCACCGCGGAGGGCTCCTTCGCGAGGTCGGGGGTCTGTGGCCCTGGGGCCGGACCGTCAGTGCGGACTGTGGTCGACAGTACCGGTGTACGGCCGTGCCCGGCCCGACCGATGGTCGGGCCGGGCACGGTGGTGTCGGCACGGCGGGATCGGCACGGTGGCTCGGCGCGACTGCGTCAGGTCAACCGGACGACCATGGGTGAGATCCCGGCCATCCGGACCGGCGAGATCTTGACGACGTCACCGGACTGCTGGGCCTCCACCATCCTGCCGTCACCCAGGTAGAGCGCCACGTGGCCGGGCCAGAAGAGCATGTCTCCGCGCTTGCGTGTGGCCACCGGGTGCTGGGGGCCCGCGGTGTACTGGTACCCGGTGAAGTGCGGCAGTGCCTTTCCGATCCCGGCGAACGCGTAGATCATCAGGCCGGAGCAGTCGAAACCGATCTTGTTGTAGTCGCCGTGGCGGTCCGCGACGCCGCCGTCCCGGATGCCCCGCGTGGGACCCCTGGCGTCGCCGCCGCCCCAGGCGTAGGGGACGCCGAGTTGGGACAGTGCACGGTTGACGACCGTCTCCACCTGCGCGGAGCTGGACGGCGTGCCGGAGTTGCCGCCGCCCTGACCTGGGGCGGGGGCGGGCGCGGCAGGAGGC
>NZ_JAALEF010000306.1:0-1535 GCF_014145245.1 Dietzia sp. B44
TCGTTGACGCCGTCGCCGACCATGGCCACCACCCGGCCCTGCGCCTGCAGCCTGCGGATCACGTCCACCTTCTCCGCTGGCAGCACTTCAGCGATGACCGTCTCGGAGATCGCGGTGTCCGGGCCGGGGTCGATGCCCACCTGCTGCGCCACCGACGCGGCCACCCTCGCGTTGTCGCCGGTGAGCAGGATGGGGGTGAGACCCAGGCCGCGGAACCTCCCGACCGCCTCGGCGGAGGAGTCCTTGATCTGGTCGGCCACCACCAGCACCCCGCGGGCACGGCCACCCCAGCCCACCGCCACCGCGGTGTGGCCGCGGCCGGAGGCCTCGTCGACCGCCCGCTCGAGCTCGGCCGGCAGCGGCATCTCCTGCTCGGCGAGGAGAGCCGGACGGCCCACCACGACCACCTCGTCGTCGTCACGGGTGTCGTCAGTGGGGTCGGCTCCGACCCGTCCCGACACCCCCAGCCCCTCGGTGTTGCGGAAGCCCGCTACGGCCGGTAGGTCACCGACCCGCTCTCGGGCGCCGGCGGCGACGGCCCGGGCGATGGGGTGCTCGGAGGCGTCCTCCACCGCACCGGCGTAGCGCAGCACCTGCGTCTCGTCCTCGCCGTCCGCGGCGGTCACCGAGACCAGCGCGGGCGTTCCGGTGGTCACGGTGCCGGTCTTGTCGAGCACGATCGTGTCGACGCGGCGGGTGGACTCCAGGACCTCGGGGCCCTTGATGAGGATGCCCAGCTGCGCACCGCGGCCGGTCCCCACCATGAGGGCCATGGGCGTGGCCAGACCGAGCGCACAGGGGCAGGCGATGATGAGCACCGCGACCGCGGCCGTGAACGCCATGGAGGTGCCGGATCCGGTGAGCAGCCAGAAGGCGAACGTCGCGGCCGCCAAGACCAGGACGGCGGGGACGAAGACCCCGGAGATGCGGTCAGCCAGGCGTTGCGCGGCGGCCTTCCCGGACTGTGCGTCCTCGACCATCCGCGCCATCTGCGCGAGCTGGGTGTCCGATCCCACGCGGGTGGCCCGGACGATCAGCCGCCCGCTGGTGTTGACCGTGCCGCCGACCACGGCGTCGCCGGTGGAGACCTCGGCAGGCACGGATTCACCGGTGACCATGGCGGTGTCGACGGCGGAGGCGCCGTCGACGATCCGGCCGTCGGTGGCGATCTTCTCGCCGGGGCGCACGATGAACTCGTCACCGACCTGCAGGTTCTCCACGGGGATCCGCGTCTCGACGCCGTCGCGCAGCACCGCGACGTCCTTGGCGCCGAGCTCGAGCAGCGATCGGAGCGCCGCCCCGGCCGTGCGCTTGGACCGGGCCTCGATGTAGCGACCCAGCAGCACGAAGGTGGTGACCCCGGCGGCGGCCTCGAGGTAGATGTCCCCCGCGCCGTCGCTGGGCGAGAGCGAGAACTCGAACCCGTGGGTCATGCCCGGCATCCCGGCGTGGCCGAAGAACAGGGCGTACAGCGACCACAGCAGGGCGGCGGACGTGCCGATCGACACGAGGGTGTCCATGGTGAACGAGCCGTG
>NZ_JAALEF010000307.1:0-1324 GCF_014145245.1 Dietzia sp. B44
CGTCTGGGGGCCGGCCCCCGACGTCTCGGGCACCAGGACGACCACGCCCGCGAGCAGCGCGGCCAGGGCGACGCCCATCACCACGTACGGGTGGACGAGGGGCGACGACGACGAGGTGGCCACCACACCGGCCAGGAGCACTCCGGCCGCGATGCCGAAGTTGGTCGTGGAGCTACTGGTGAGCGCGCCGACACGGGCGTTCCTGGTGGGGTGCAGCTCGATGATCGCCGCCGCCGCCGATCCGGTGACCAGCCCGACGCCCAGACCCTGCACCACCCGCGCGGCGATCAGCCAGGCCACCGAGGGCGCCGCCGCGAGCCCGGCCATGCTCAGCACCAGCAGCACCAGGCCGGTGATCACCACCGGCCGGCGGCCGATCGCGTCCGACAGTCGTCCCAACAGAAGTAGCGGGACCAGGACGGCCAGCGGGTACACCGCGTAGACGACCGTGATCATGGCGCCGCTGGTCCCCCAGGCCTCCTGGTAGTCCACGTACAGGGGGGATGGCGTCGCGCTCGACATCAGCGCCGCCGTCACGACGAGTGCCATCAGGACGAACGGTGTCCACGAGCGGGAAGTGCTGTCCACGGGCGGTCCTGGGGTCGGTCCACCACGGCCCGACACCCGTCGGGCGGGGAGGGGGACGCGGGAGGGAGAGGAGTGGAGCCTAGGGGATTCGAACCCCTGACATCTGCCTTGCAAAGGCAGCGCTCTACCAACTGAGCTAAGGCCCCGTGCCACAAAGCGTGAACGCCGGACCGCGGCTAGCGATCCGGCGTCTGCCATGCGGGGGTGGGCCTAGGAGGACTTGAACCTCCGACCTCCAAATTATCAGTTTGGCGCTCTAACCACCTGAGCTATAGGCCCTCGTACCGAAGCGTTAATCTACCCGACGCGCGCGCCGCCACCCAAATCGGGAGTCCCGCGGCGACGACGGGACCCCCGAACCGGCACCTCAGTTCCGGCGATCGCTCAGCGTCACCTGCACGCCGCCACCGGTCAGCCCGGCGGCGAGGTTGTAGATGAACACCGCGAGGGTCGTCAGGATGGCCAGCAGCAGGACATTGAGCAGTCCCACGCCGCCGCTGTAGAGGAAGATCGTCGACGGCCCGATCGCGGCCGCCGACTCGTCACCCGCGACCCCGGAGAGCAACCCTCCGAGCCGGTCCCACACCCCCATGCCGGAGAGCAGGAGGTAGGTGGCACCGATCGCGACCATCCACACCAGGTACAGGGCGAACATCAGCCCGAGCACGGTGGTGAACGCCGACCACGGGTCGATGCGTCGCAGGACGAGCACCGACTCCATCGGCCCCCGCCGCTC
>NZ_JAALEF010000308.1:0-3269 GCF_014145245.1 Dietzia sp. B44
GCGGGCCCTCCTCGGTGTCGGTGACAGGGTGGTGCGGATGCACGGTCTGCTCGTGGCGGTGGAGACGGGTGCGGGGGTCGGTCTGCCGGGAAGGCTACGTATCCGGCCACCGGGCTCGGGATCGTTTGGCCCGACCGAGATGACCGGTGTCCCAATCGAGACGTGTTCGAGACGGGACCCACCGGTCTCCGCTCCCCGGTCGCCGAGGTGACGGGACACCCGTGTCCGGACCACCGGGGTGAGCCGCGGCCGGATCAACTCCGATGGTGGCCGACCGCTACTAGGGTGGGACGCATGGGCACTCATGGTCGTCTGTCCGGATCGCTGATCGTCGGTCCCCGGCGCCACGAGGAGGGTGTCCGTCGGCTCCTGGCCAGTTTCGAGGCGGTCCCCCGGGGTGAGCCCGTCCGGTTGGCCAAGAAGACGTCCAACCTCTTCAGGCCGCGCGCCTCGTCGTCGTCGCCCGGCCTCGACACCACCGGCCTGACGCGCGTCGTCTCCGTGGATCCGGACGCCCGCACCGCCGACGTCCAGGGCATGTGCACGTACGAGGACCTGGTGGACGCCACCCTGCCGTACGGGCTGATGCCGTACGTGGTGCCGCAGCTCAAGACCATCACCCTCGGCGGCGCGGTGACCGGACTGGGCATCGAGTCCAGCTCCTTCCGGCTGGGACTGCCCCACGAGTCGGTGCTGGAGATGGACGTGCTCACCGGCACGGGCGAGATCGTCACCGCCCGCCCCGACGGCACGGACCGGGAGCGCGAGCTGTACCGCGGGTTCCCCAACTCCTACGGCTCGCTCGGGTACGCGGTGCGGCTGCGCATCGCGCTCGAACCGGTCGAGCGGTACGTCGGACTGCGCCACGTCCGGTTCGACTCCCTCGCCGCGCTGACCGACGGGCTGGCGCGGATCGGCGAGTCCGGGTCGTACGACGACGAGGAGGTCGATTTCCTGGACGGGGTCGTCTTCTCGGCGGGCGAGTCCTACCTGACGCTGGGCCGGCGGACCGACGAGCCCGGCCCCGTCTCGGACTACACGGGGGTGCGGGACAAGCAGGCGATCTACTACCGGTCGATCCAGCACGGCGGCCCCGCCGGCTCGGTGGCCCGCGACCGGCTGACCATCCGCGACTACCTGTGGCGCTGGGACACCGACTGGTTCTGGTGCTCGCGCGCGTTCGGGGTGCAGAACCCCGGCATCCGCCGGTGGTGGCCGCAACAGCTGCTGAGGTCGTCGGCGTACTGGAAGATCATCGGCCTGGACCACCGATACGACCTGGGCAACAGGATCGGCGCGCTCAAGGGCGAGGGCCCGCGGGAGCGCGTGGTGCAGGACGTCGAGGTGACCATCGACCGGACCGAGGAGTTCCTCGAGTGGTTCCTGCGGGAGGTGCCCATCGAGCCGCTGTGGATCTGCCCGCTGCGGCTGCGTGAGTCCACGCCCGCGCCGGGTGTGGGCGGCGGCCCCGGCTCCGACCGGCCGTGGCCGCTGTATCCGCTGGCGCCGGAGACCACGTACGTCAACATCGGGTTCTGGTCCTCCGCGCCGATCGAGCCCGGCATGGCCGAGGGGGCGTGGAACCGGCGCATCGAAGAGGAGGTCTCCCGGCTCGGCGGGCACAAGTCGCTCTACTCCGAGGTCTTCTACTCCCGCGAGGAGTTCGACCAGCTGTACGGCGGCGAGCACGCGGCACATCTCAAGACGCGATTCGATCCCCGGGGCCGCTTCGCGACCCTCTATGACAAGTCGGTGGGTGCACGGTGACAACGGACAGGATGACCATCGGCGAGATCGTCGCCGCGTTCGCGACGGGGGAGCCGCCCCTGCGGATCGAGGCCTACGACGGGTCGGCGTTCGGCCCGGAGAACAGCGAGCTGGTGCTACGCCTGACGAGCCGGAGGGCGCTGCAGTACTTCGTCACCGCGCCGGGCGACCTCGGACTGGCCCGCGCCTACCTCATGGGCGAGCTCGAGGTCGACGGGGTGCATCCCGGTGCGCCGCATGACGTGTTCGGCGCGCTCGAGGTCTTCCGCAAGACCATGACGCACACGCCGGACCTGCGGACGATGGCGCGCATCGCCCGCTCGATCGGGCGCGAGAACATCACGATGCTGCCGATTCCCGAGCAGGAGGTGCCCGCGGCGTGGCGTCGCGTCGCGCACGGCATGCGCAGGCACTCCAAGAAGCGGGACTCGGAGGTGGTCAGCTACCACTACGACGTGTCCAACCGCTTCTACGAGTGGATCCTCGGGCCCTCCATGACCTACACCTGCGCGTGCTACCCCGACGCCGGGGTCTGCCTGGAGGAGGCCCAGGACAACAAGTACCGGCTGGTGTTCGACAAGCTCGGACTGAAGGCCGGGGACCGTCTGCTCGACGTGGGCTGCGGGTGGGGCGGGATGGTGCGGTACGCGGCCGCCCGGGGGGTCCGGGCGATCGGCGTGACGCTCTCGCGCGAGCAGGTCGAATGGGGACAGGCCGCGATCCGGGACCAGGGGTTGGGGGACCTCGCCGAGGTCCGGCTGATGGACTACCGCGACGTTCCCGAGCGTGACTTCGACGCGGTCAGTTCCATCGGCATCACCGAGCACATCGGGCGCAGGAACTACCACGACTACTTCACCCGGCTGCACGGCTACCTGAGGCTGGGGGGTCGGCTGCTCAACCACTGCATCACCCGGCCGGACAACTCGCGCTCGGTCAAGGCGGGTGCCTTCATCGACCGGTACATCTTCCCCGACGGCGAACTGGCCGGTGCCGGGACGGTCCACCTCGAGGCGGAGAACGCCGGGTTCGAGGTGGTCCACGAGGAGAACCTCCGCCAGCACTACGCGTTCACGCTGCGCGACTGGTGCGCGAACCTGGTCGAGCACTGGGACGAGGCCGTCGACGAGGTGGGCGAACCGATGGCCAAGCTGTGGGGGCTCTACATGGGTGCCTGCCAGTACGGCTTCGAGCACAACAAGATCCAGCTCCATCAGATCCTGGCCGTCCGGCTCGGCGACACCATGACCTGGGACGTTCCACTGCGGCAGTGGTGGCGGCCGTGAGCCGCCGGGCCTGAGCGGCCGATCCCGCCCGGACACCGTCGGGGCCGGGTCGCGCCCATCGGGCCAGGATGCGCGCTCGGGCCGGGTCGCTCGCTCAGGCCGGGTCGCGCGCTCAGGCCAGGTCGAGGGCCAGCAGTACCTCACCCGTGGGGGCCGGGGAGCCGCCCGCGGGCTCCTCGGTGATCCCGATCTGGGCGGAGTTGCGGATCCCGCTGA
>NZ_JAALEF010000308.1:3546-5720 GCF_014145245.1 Dietzia sp. B44
ATCGTCGCGGCGGGCGGGGACGCGACCGGGAGGTTGTCCTCCGGTCCCGCGTCGCCCGTCAGTCGCCCGATGGTCACCCCCGCGGCCACCAACACGATGGCCGCCGCCGCGGTGGCGAGGAAGGTCCAGGTCCCGGGGCGCCGGCGTTCGCGCATCTGGCTCAGGTCGACCACCGCCGCGCCCCCGGTGTCACCGGTGTCGTCGGCATCCGGGGTGGGCGCATCGTGTCCGGTCCCGGCCTCCGCCGTGACCAGGTCGAGCACCCTGGTGCGCAGGGATGGCGGCGGCGGGACGTCGAGGTCGGCGTCGGCCACCAGATCGGCCACGACCTCCCGAGTGGACCGGATGTGGGCCAGCATCGAGCTGCGTTGATCCGGGGTCGCGGCGACGAGCGCCTGCTCGACGGCGTCCGCCTCCTCCTGGTCCAGCGCGTCCAGGGCGTAGAGGTCGAGGTCCTCGGGATGAACCGTGTCCGGGGACCCCGGGTGATCGTGGTGTCGGACGGTCATGACAGCTCACCTCCCAGGCAGCTCTTGAGACGGCGCAGGCCGTCGCGGATTCGTGACTTGATCGTGGGCAGTGCGGACCCCAGCTGGTCGGCGACCTCCCGGTAGGTCAACCCGGAGAAGTACGCCATCTCGATGGACTCGCGCTGGTTCTCGGTGAGTTCCCCGAGACATCGACGGATGTCCGCGGCGTCCTCTTCCCGGGTGATCTCCTCGGTCACCTGGTCGGCGATGTCGCCGGAGTGCGTGATCCCCGCGGCGGCGTCCGCCTCGTCGCGCCGGGCCGCGGAGCTCTCGGACCGCACCCTGTCCACCGCTCGCCGGTGGGCGATGGTCAGTACCCAGGAGTGGACCGACCCGAGCTTGGGGCTGTACCCCGAGGCCTGCTTCCAGACCTGGAGGAACACCTCCTGGACGGTCTCCTCGGCGTACCCGGGGTCGCGCAGGACCCGGAGTGCGAGACCGTGCACACGGGGCGCCATGAGGTCGTAGAAGCGGGCGAAGGCATCGAGATCCCCGGCCGCGGAGAGCTCCAGGAGGCGCCCCGGATCGGCCAGCGACGGGGCGGTGGGCTCGGACACGGGGGACAGTCTAATGCGAGGTGGTCCGAACGCACGGGACGGGCGGGTGGTGAGGAGGGGTGTGTCGAGGACGGTCATGTCCCCGACACCCGGAACGTGCGGTTGTGCCAGCCCGTGGCCCCGGTGGGGATCGGCGGTTGTCGGGTCTCCGTCTGCACCTCACCGGTCGAGTCGGTCGCCCGGACCGACAGCGTGTGCAGGCCGGGCTCGGCGTCCCAGGTCCACGACCACATGCGCCAGGTGTCGATCGAGTACTCCTCGGCGAGCGTCGCCTCGTTCCACGGACCGTCGTCGACCTGTACCTCCACCCGGTCGATGCCCCGGCGCTGGGCCCATGCCGTCCCGGCCACCACGACGGGGCCGGGCTCCAGCTGGGCCAGGGGGGCGGGCCTGTCGATCCGGCTCGCGGTGAGGATGGGTCCCCGCTCACCCCACCCCCGGTCGGTCCAGTAGGCGCTGGCGCGGTCGAATCGGGTGACCTCCCAGTCCACCACCCACTTGGTGGCGGAGACGTAGCCGTACAGGCCGGGCACGACCTGCCGGACCGGGTACCCGTGCTCGAGCGGCAGGGGTTCGCCGTTCATCCCGACGGCCAGCAGGGCGTCCCGGCCGTCCGTGAGGGCCTCGAGCGGGGTGCCCGCCGTCCACCCGTCGACGGAGGTCGAGAGCAGCATGTCGGCCTCGGGAAGGGGGCCGGCCTCGGCGAGCAGTTCGGCGATCGGGAAGCCGGTCCAGGTCGCGTTGCCGGCGAGGTTGCCGCCGACCTCGTTGGACACGCAGGTCAGGGTGACGATCCGGTCCAGGAACTCCCTGCTCGTCAGTGACTGCCAGTCCAGTTCGATCTCCCTCTCCACCATCCCGTGGATCCGCAGCCGCCAGTCCGCGGTGGTCAGCGCGGGGACGCGCAGCGCGGTGTCGATGCGGTAGAACTCCTCGTTGGACGTGACGAACGGGGTGACCCCGGGGGCATCGGGAACGATCCCCTCCGGGACCGGTGGGGCGGCGTTGCGGCTCAACACCCGTGGCAGCTGGAGGCCCGTGCGCTCGGCGAGCGCGTCGGCCGCGCGGCGGGTCAGTGCCACCCCGG
>NZ_JAALEF010000309.1:0-5091 GCF_014145245.1 Dietzia sp. B44
CCCGGTGTCGGCGACGAACCGCGGCACGGCGGTGGGCGTGGTGGCCGGGGTGGCCGACCTGGTGCGGGACGAGGTCGCCGAGCACGGCCCGGTGTGTCTCGCCGGTGACAGCGCCGGGGGCCAGATCGCGCTGTCCGCGGCGATGGAGTTGAGGGACCGGGGTGTGTCCCGTCTTCCGGCGACGATCCTGATCTCCCCCGCGCTCGACCTGGCGATGGACAACCCGGACATCGACCGGGTCCAACCCAGTGACCCGTGGCTCGCCCGACGAGGCCTGAGGGTGTTCATCGACGCCTGGCGTGCCGAGCTGCCGGTGGACGACCCGCGGGTGAGCCCGCTGTGCGGGGACTTCACCGGTCTGGGGCCGCTGACGATCTTCGCCGCCACCCGCGACATCGTCCTGCCCGACGTGCGACTCGGGGTGGAGCGGGCCCGCGCCGCCGGCGTGGACGTCACGTACATCGAGGAGCAGGGGCTACTCCACGTGCACCCGCTCCAGCCCACCCCTGAGGGACGGGCCGCACGGGAGACGATCGTGGGGGTCGTTCGTGCGGCCGTGCGTTAGAAGGACTCGCACGACCGCGGTCTAGAAACCCAGCCGCCCGAGCATCTTGGGGTCGCGCTGCCACTCCTTCAGCACCTTGACGTGCAGGTCCAGGTAGACCTTGGTCCCAAGGAGCTGCTCGATCCCCGCCCGGGCCTGGGTGCCCACCTCGCGCATGCGCGAGCCGCCCTTGCCCAGGACGATCGCCTTCTGGCTCTGCCGCTCCACGTAGACGGTGGCGTGGACGTCCACCATGTCGTCACGCCCCTCGTGGGGCAGCACCTCCTCGATCGACACGGCGATCGAGTGGGGCAGTTCGTCCCGCACGCCCTCGAGGGCGGCCTCGCGGATGAGTTCGGACATCCGGGTCTCGTCCGACTCCTCGGTGATCACGTCGTCGGGGTAGAACCTCGGCCCCTCGGGGAGCAGGGAGGCGATGACGTCCGTCACCACGTCGACCTGCTCACCGGACGCGGCGGACACCGGGACGACCTCGGAGTCCGGCCCGAGGAGCCTGGAGACCGCGACCAACTGCTCCATGACCTTCTGCTTGGACACGGTGTCGATCTTGGTGACCAGGCCGAGGATCGGGGTGGTGGGACAGAGTTTGCGCACCTGCTCGAGGATCCAGCGGTCGCCGGGGCCGATCCGCTCCCCCGCAGGGATGCACAACCCGATCAGGTCGACGTCCGAGTAGGTGTCCTCCACGAGGGCGTTCAACCGCTCGCCCAGCAGGGTGCGTGGCCGGTGCAACCCCGGGGTGTCGACCAGGATGATCTGGGCGTCGGGTCGGTGGACCAACCCGCGGATCGCGTGCCGTGTGGTCTGGGGCCGCGAGGAGGTGATGGCGATCTTCTCGCCCACCAGCGCGTTGGTGAGGGTGGATTTGCCGGTGTTCGGCCGGCCCACGAAGCTGACGAACCCGCTCCGGAAGCCCTCGGGCGTGGTCATCGGTTCTCCTCGTCGTCGTTCTCGTGTGTGCCGTCGGCGGCAAGGTCGATCCGTTCGGCCACCACGGTGACCACCCTGACCCGTCCGCGACGGTCGTGCCCGCCCTCGGCGCGCAGGTCGAGCCCCTCGGTGACCACGTGCGCCCCGGGCAGCGGGACGCGACCGAGTTCGAGCGCCATCAGTCCCCCGATGGTCTCGACCTCCTCGGTCACCTCGTCCGGGAACTCCACGTCGAACAACTCTGCGACCTCGTCCAGACCGAGCCTGGACGACAGCCGGTACCTCCCGTCCTCCAGCTCCTCGACGGGGGGCACCTCGGTGGTGTCGTACTCGTCGACGATCTCGCCGACGATCTCCTCGAGGATGTCCTCGATGGACACCAGCCCGGCGGTTCCGCCGTACTCGTCGACCAGGATCGCCAGATGGTTGTGGTCCCTCTGCATCTCCGACAGCAGGTCGTCGATCCGCTTGGCGTCCGGCACGAACACCGCGGGTCGCATCACGTCGGCGACCGGGGCCGCGCGGCCGTCGGGGTCGTCGAGACGGGCCACGATGTCGCGGAGGTAGATCACCCCCACCACGTCGTCGGAGTTGTCACCGTCCACCACGGGGATCCGGGAGTACCCGGACTTGACGGTCAACCGGGCCGCCTGGCCGACGGTCTTGTCCGATTCGATCCACACCATCTCGGTCCGCGGGGTCATGACCTCGCGGGCGGTGGTGTCCCCGAGCTCGAACACCGACTGGATCATGCGCGACTCGTCGTCGGCCACGACCCCGCGCTCACGGGCCATGTCCACGATCTCGAGCAGCTCGATCTCCGAGGCGAACGGGCCGTTGCGGAAGCCCCGGCCCGGGGTGACGGCGTTGCCGACACCCACCAGGAGGCTGGCGACGGGACCCAGGACCATCCCGAGCACCCGCATCGGGGTCGAGGCACCCAGTGCCAGTGAGTAGGCGTGCTGGCGCCC
Organism: Dietzia sp. B44; assembly: GCF_014145245.1. NCBI lineage: Bacteria > Bacillati > Actinomycetota > Actinomycetes > Mycobacteriales > Dietziaceae > Dietzia > Dietzia sp. B44. The sequence continues at coordinate 2,467 of NZ_JAALEF010000309.1, forward strand.
CAGCGTGCGGGGACCCACGCCGGCCACCACGTACGCCGCGATCGTCGTCACCGCGATCACCCCGACCAGGGCCCAAACCGTGGACTCGATGACCTCGGCGAACACCACGGTCAGGAGGACGACCCCCGCGATCAGGCTCAACAGGTGCAGTAGCACCGTGACGTTGATGTAGCGCGGCCGGTTGAGCAGCATCAACGACAGCCTCGCCGCCCCGTAGCGGGGTTCCTTGGCCATCTCCTCGACCCGGGCCACCGAGACCGTGCTCAGCGCGGCGTCGAGGGCGGCGAAGACGCCGGCGACCAGGATGAGCAGAACGGCGGCGCCGGTGGTGAGAATGGTCTGGTCCACGGGTCAGGCGTCCGCGCGCGGGGCGTCGTCCTGCGGGGCGTCCCGGTGGTCGTACCACTCGCCCAGCAGCTCGTTCTGCAGGCCGAACATCTCGCGCTCCTCGGCCGGCTCGGCATGGTCGTACCCGAGCAGGTGCAGGCACCCGTGCACGGTCAGCAGCGCGAGCTCGTGCGCGAGCGGATGACCGGAGCTGGCGGCCTGGTCGGCGGCGAACGCCGGGCACAGCACGATGTCGCCGAGCATCGCCGGCCCGGGATCGGGCAGGTCGGGGCGACCCCCCGGGGAGAGCTCGTCCATGGGGAAGCTCATGACGTCCGTGGGACCCGGCAGGTTCATCCACGTCACGTGGAGATCCGCCATGGTGTCCTTGTCCACGAGGGTGATCGACAGTTCCGCGGCGGGGTGGACGTCCATCCGGGCGATCACGAACGCGGCCACGTCGATGAGTTCGGCCTCGTCGACCTCCACGCCCGACTCGTTGGCGACCTCGATGCTCATCGGCGGCGGTGCTCCCTGTTCCTGTGTACGGCGGTGGGTTCCTCGCCCCGCTCGAGGCGCTCCTCGTGCTTCGCGTAGGCGTCGACGATCCGGGCCACCAGCGCGTGCCGCACGACGTCCGCGGACGTGAGCTCCGAGAAATGGATGTCGGGGACCCCCTTGAGGATGTCGCGCACCACCTTGAGTCCGGATCGCTGCCCACCCGGGAGGTCGATCTGTGTGATGTCCCCTGTCACGACGATCTTCGAGCCGAAGCCGAGGCGGGTCAGGAACATCTTCATCTGTTCGGGCGTGGTGTTCTGCGCCTCGTCGAGAATGATGAACGCGTCGTTGAGGGTGCGCCCACGCATGTAGGCCAGCGGGGCGACCTCGATCACCCCGGCCGCCATGAGCTTGGGGATGGCCTCCGGGTCCATCATGTCGTGCAGCGAGTCGTACAGCGGCCGCAGGTACGGGTCGATCTTCTCGTGCAGGGTGCCGGGCAGGTAGCCGAGCCTCTCCCCGGCCTCGACCGCCGGGCGGGTGAGGATGATGCGGCTGACGTCCTTGGCCCGCAGGGCGGCGACCGCCTTGGCCATCGCGAGGTAGGTCTTGCCCGTTCCGGCGGGTCCGAGCCCGAACACCACCGTGTGGTCGTCGATCGCGTCGACGTACCGCTTCTGCCCCACCGTCTTGGGCCGGATCATCCCGCCGCGCCGGGACAGCACGTCCGTGCCCAGCACCTCCTCGGGGGTCAACGGCCCGGAGTCGGCGAGGATCTCGACCGAGCGTCGCACCGACGCCGGGGTGATCTCCACCCCACGTCCGGCCTGCCGGAGCAGATCCGAGACCACTCGTGAGGCCTGGTCGACGGCGCCGGGGTCGCCGGAGATGGTCATGGTGCCGCCCCGCACGTGCAGGTCGGCGTCGAGCAGCTCCTCGAGCGCCCGGAGGTTGGCGTCCGCGGCGCCGAGCACCGCCATGGCCAGGTCCGGGTCGAGCTGGACCGCCGTGCGGGAGGGCGGGCCGCCGGGGTCCCGGCGGTCGTCGCCCCGCGTCCGGGCGACCGTGTCACTCACTGCGTCGTTCTCTGGGGTACCTACGTGGATCACTTCCTGGGTGGTGGTGCGGTCGGGTCGAGTGTAGTACCAGTGCGGGCCCATCTCCGCGTGAGAACTCCGAGGGCGCCGAGCGCCACCGCGGCGGCGCTGGAGGTGCGCAGCACCTCGGGACCCAGGACGACGGCGCGGGCCCCGACGTGGGTGAGTGAGTCGATCTCGGCGTCGGAGACGCCGCCCTCGGGCCCGACGACGAGGAGGATGCGTTCCACGGGACCCGCCGCGGTCACGGCGTCCGCGAAACCGGCGGCACCGTCCTCGTGCAACACCAGCGCGGTCGCACCCGCTCGGACCTCCTCGGCCACGAATGCCACGAGACCGGTGGAGTCGAGCGGGTCGCCGATCTCCGGTTCCCACTCGCGCCGGGACTGCTTGGCGGCGGCACGGGCCGCGTTGGCCCACTTGGTCCGGCCCTTGTCGAGCTTGGGGCCCGCCCAGCGGCTCACACACCGGTCCGCCTGCCACGGCACGATCCGGTCCGCCCCGGCCTCGGTGGCCAGTTCCACGGCGAGCTCGGAGCGATCGGACTTGGGGAGCGCCTGGACCACGGTCACCAGGGGCGTCGGTCGCTCGACCACGGTCCGGGCCAGGACCTCTGCCTCGACCCGGCCGGGCCCCGACGTCAACACCGAGCAGTCCGCGACCTGGCCGCGACCGTCCCCGACCCGGAGGAGCTCGCCTG
>NZ_JAALEF010000310.1:0-4868 GCF_014145245.1 Dietzia sp. B44
CCGCCGCGTTCGGGGCCGGCCGGGCCCGCAGCGTGGCCGGGCGCGGGACCGGACGACGATGACGGCCGGGGACAGGTCCCACGTCTCGCCCCCGCAGGTGCTCGACATCGTCTCCGTGGCGTTCGGGCGGCTGCTCAGGGAACGCGGGGTCGCGGTCTCCCCGGCCGAGGTGGTGGAACTGCGGACGGTCCTCGCGCTGGTGGGGACCTCCCGGCCCGAGGTCCTCCGGCCGGCGCTCCGTGCGGTGACCGTCAAGTACCAGCGGGAGAACCGGGGCTTCGACGCGGTCTTCGACAGCTTCTTCCTCGGTGTGCGGGCGGCCCGGGTCGAGGACTCCGGAGGGGCCCGGGGCGACGCCCCGCAGGTGGGGGCGCTGCCCGACGAACTGGGACTGGACTCGGACGGGTCCTCGCCGTTCACCCCGTCGGACCTGGACCCGGCCGAGATCGGTGACCTGGTCGAGGGCGACGAGACGGCCCGCCGTGACGAGGACATCCACTACGACGACTCCGACTTCTCGACCGCGACGGGCGAGGAGGAGTTCGCGGTCGAGGCGGGGGCGGAGCGGTGGCAGTCCTCGGTCACCTACGAGATCGAGGTGGATCGCGCGTCGTCGGACCGGGTGGGGGAGATGGGGTCCTCCGCCATCTCGGTCTCCAGTGGCGAGTCGTTGGACTGGGCGGACGCGCTCGACGTCCTGCGGACCCTCGACGGGTACGACGCCCGACAGGTGTACGCGGGGCACGCCGACGAGGGCGGGCCCCCGGCGGGCGAGCAGGTGGGGATGTTCGTCGACGCGGTCGTGGAGTTCCTGAGGAACCTCGCGGAGGACGTCACCGACGGTCGTGTCGACGACGACGAGGTCAACGGGGGCCCGGAGGCGCCCGACGGCGGGGACCTCGAGCGCGCGTCTCACGAGGTGATGCGCCGGATCCGGGGCGCCCCCCGGCGGCGCTCCCGGCCGTTCGCCCGCGGGCTGCTCGATTCGCGCTCCACCCTGCGACGGGCCTGGGCGACGGACGGCGAGGCGTTCACCATCATGAACCGGACCCGTGTCCCCGGGCCGCTCAAGCTCCTGATCCTCGTCGACGTGTCGCTCTCGGTCCGACCCGTCACCGGATTCGTGCTGCGCCTGGCCCAGAGCCTGCACCGGAAGGTCAACAGGTGCTCCGTGGTCGCCTTCGTCGACCGACCCGTCGACGTGACCGACCACCTCCTGTCGTCGTCGGGTCCGGACGCGTTGGCGACCGTGCTGGCCGCACCCGGTCTGGACCTCGAGGCCAGCAGTGACTACGGGCGGATGTTCGCCGAGCTGCTCGACCGCCACGGCGACCTGATCGACGCCCGGACCTCGGTCCTCGTCGTGGGTGACGGGCGGAGCAACGGCCTGGATCCGCGGGAGGACCTGGTCGGACGGATCAGCAGGCGGGCCCACCGGATGGCGTGGATCACCCCGGAGGCCCGGAGGTACTGGAACCGGCCCACGTGTGGGCTGAGCGTGTACGCCCGGTACCTGGACGGGGTGGTGACCGCGCGCGACCCCGCGGAACTGTCCGAACGGGCAGGTCTGCTGGGAAGCTCGCTCGCCTGACATGACCCGGGCCTATCGTGTGGGCATGTCGTCGGAAGGCCGGGTGGCCAAGTTCCACGCGCCGGAGATCCTCTTCGGCTTCGGTGCCCTGCCCGAGGCCGCGACCGCCGCCATGGGACTGGGCGCACGGCGTCCCCTCGTCGTCACCGATCCGTGGCTCGAACTCACCCCGTGGCCGGGCACGGTCGTCGACGGGCTGAGGGCGCGGGGTGCGGAGCCGGTCGTGTGGTCCGATGTCCGGCCGAACCCGCGGGCGTCCCAGATCCTCTCCGGCGCGAGGACCTACCACTCCTCGGGGTGCGACGTCATCGTGGCGGTGGGCGGCGGCTCGGTGATCGACGCCGCCAAGGGGGTGGCGCTCGTCGTCTCCAACGGAGGGCACGTCCTCGAGTACGAGGGGGTCGACCGGATCCGGTTGCCGCTGCCCCCGGTGGTGGCCGTGCCGACGACGGCCGGCAGTGGTGCCGACGTCTCCCAGTTCTGCGTGGTCAACGACTCGGACCGGCGGACCAAGGTGACCATCGTCAGCCGCTCTCTGGTGCCGGACGTGACGGTCATCGACCCGGCCACCCACGCCACCGTCCCCGAGGACGTGCGGGCGGCCACGGCGATCGACGTGCTCTCCCACGGGGTGGAGGCGTACTTCTCGCGCGCGGCGGGTCCGTTGACGGACTCCCACGCCCTGCGGTCCGTCGAGCTGTGCACGCGGTCGCTCGACAGGCTCGGGGGCGGCGAGAGGCACGGCGACGGGCAACTGGAGGACATGGCGCTCGCGTCGCTCGAGGCGGGGATGGCGTTCAGCAACGCCGTCCTGGGGGCGGTCCACGCGATGAGCCACCCGGTGGGCGGTCGGTACGACTCCTCGCACGGCCAGATCAACGGGGTCCTGCTGTCCCATGTCGTCCGGCACAACGGGATGGTCATGCGCGCGGACCGCATGGCGGACCTGGCGCGCGCCGCCGGGGTGGCCGTCGGCTCCCGGGGCGGCCAGGTGACGGACCGGGTCGCGGACCGCTTCCGGGACCTCGCGGAGGCCGTCGGGATCCCGGCGGGGCTCGCTCAGCTGGGGGTCCGTGCCGAGGACATCCCCACGTTGGCCGCGCACGCGCTCGACGATCTGTGCATGGCCACGAACCCGCGTCCCGTCACCCTCGAGGACGTCGAACGACTGTACCGGGAGGCGTCATGACCGAGGGGCCCACGGATCTGGACTCCCTCCTGGGCCTGCGGTCGGTCAAGAGGAGCTTCTTCGATCAGTACCGTGCGGCGGAGTCGAGGCTGCGCCGCTCCATGCACGCGCTCGATCGGGTCTCCGGTGCGCTGGTGCGGACCGCCGAGGGGCCCGAGGAGCTGATGCTGTCGGTCCTCCGGGTCGCCTACGACCAGCTCGACGCCGAGTGGGCGCTGGTCGCCCTCCGGGACGGTCAGCTCCCGTCCGTCGAGCCACGGCACGTCATCGTGGACCCCGAGGGGCGGTTCGTCGCGTTCGAGGGGCGGGATCTGGCGCCGGTCCCGGAGGGGCTGCCCACTGATGTGGTCAATGTCCTCCTCGCGGTCCTCCGCGGCGGCAGGTCCTCCGAGGTCGCGGACGCCGGAGGCCCCGACGCGGTGACCGTGCCGCTGATACTGCACGGCGGGGTGATCGGGGGACTGGCGTCCTGGCGCCACCCCGGGCGGCCGGCCGAGGACATCGACACGGTGGTCCTGCGGATTCTCGCCGCGCAGGCGGCCGTGGCACTGCACAACTCCGTCCTTTTCCGGGACCAGGAGACGTTGCTCGCGCGGGCGGAGGAGGCGTACGAGGAGGCCCGGGGGCACGTGGTGGAGCTGTCCCGGCGGAACTCCGAACTGGAATTGGCCCATCGGGAACTCGACGCCGCACACCGCCAGCGGATCCTCGACGTGGAACGGTCGCGGATGGCCCGGGAACTCCACGACAGCGTCTCCCAGCTGGTCCTCGGCGCGGGGATGCACCTGCAACTCGGACTCGACGCGGTGGGGCGGGTCGACCGGCAGCGGCCGCTGCTGGAGAAGGCGGTGCACCTGACCGACCAGGCCGTCGACCAGCTCCGGTCCGTGATCTACGCCCTGCGCACGATCGACGACGGGGACGGGCGGTTGAGCCGCCTGATCGAGGACCTGTGCCGCCTCCACGTCCCGTCGAGCATGACCACCGAGGTCCGGGTGCTCGGCGACGAGGTCCCGACGACCCCCGGGATCGAGCACGAGCTGCTCCGGATCGCCGGTGAGGCGCTCGCGAACTCCGCGCGGCATTCGCGGGGGCACGGCGTGGTGGTGACCCTGGACTTCGGTGACGAGGCCGTGGTGCTGACCGTGGAGGACGACGGCGTGGGACGGCCGGAGGACCTGCGGGCCATGCTCGAGGGCGAGCGGACCGGTTCCCCCGCGGAGCGCCAGGGCCTGGTCAACATGAGGGAGAGGGCCGAGCTGGTGGGGGGAGAACTGGGCATCGTGCAGTCCGACCTGGGTGGGGTGGCGATCACTGTGGTGGCGCCCCGCGTCGACGGACTCGACCGGCGGCCGGCCCGATGACCCCGGGTCCGACGACCCCCGGGCCGAGGACCCCGCCTGGGACCGGCCCCACGACCCCACCGTCGACGATCCGCACCGTCCTGGTGGACGACCACGCCGTCCTGCGAGAGGGATTGCGACTGATGCTGGAGCGGGAGCCCGACCTCGAGGTGGTCGGTGAGGCGTCGACCGCGGACGCTGCGCTTGAGGTCATCCGCTCGACCCGCCCGGACGTCGCGGTGATCGACCTCAAACTCGGGAGCGGCTCCGAGCTCGACGGGTTGCGGGTCTGTGCGGCGGTCCGCGACCTGTTCCCCGACGTGGCCCCCCTGGTGCTCACGACCTTCCTCGACAAGGCGATCGTCGTGCGGGCGGTCCGGGCGGGGGCCCGGGGATACGTGGTCAAGAACGTGGACGTGACCGAGCTGGTGACCGCCGTCCGGTCGGTCTCGGCGGGGCAGAGCGCCTTCGACGCCCGCACCGCGTCCATGGTGCTCGACGCGCTCAAGGGCGTGGGCTCGGCGTCCGAGGCCCTGTCGGCCCGGGAGATCGAGGTCCTGAAATTGCTGGCGGAGGGGATGTCCAACAAGGAGATCGGTCAGGCGCTGTTCATCTCGGCCACGACCGCCAAGTTCCACATCAGCAACATCCTGCGCAAGCTCAAGGTCTCACGGCGGGCCGAGGCGGTGTACGTGGCCAGTCAGCAGGGCCTGCTCTGACCGCCCCCGCCCCGCCCGTCGCCGCC
>NZ_JAALEF010000311.1:0-2161 GCF_014145245.1 Dietzia sp. B44
TCTCGGTCGGTCGGCCACGCCGGCCACACCCCCTCCGCCACACGTCCGGCCGGCGACCCGGTGGTCGCCCGAGGGGATACTAGAGGCCCGTGGGCCCCGTCGGGGGCCGGTGCCGGGTCAGCGCAGGGTGACCTGACGTGCCCTCAGGCCGTCGCGCGACGCGCGCTCGTCGGAGCTGAGCGGACCGTCCTTCGCCAGGGCCTCGCCCAGTCGCGCGTCGAGCTCCAGCAGTCCCGGCGCCCACTCCTGATGGTGCATCTCCGGGTCCAGGTCGAACACCGGCACGAGCAGCCCGTGGGTACGGAACGACCCCGCGAACCGGGACCCCTCGCCCAGGTGGAGGCCGCCGGCGGAGTGCACGCGCGCGAGTGCCTCGAACAGCGCGTCCTCGTCCTCCGGGCGCACCCAGCGGACGTGGGCCTTCTCGCCCGCGTCGACCCACCAGGCCGCCTCGATCCCATCGGCCGCGACCCGGGCGGAGGGCATCATGACCTCGTTGGCGTTCTTGATGGCCTGGGCGATCTCCGGCCTGACCTGGGCGCCCTCGGCGAGCCACCAGGAGAAGTCGCCGTGCACCGCGATCTCGAGCGGGGCGTCGGCGACCACGACGTCCTCCAACGCCGGGGTGGACTCGTCCGGGTGGGAGGACGTCAGGGTCTCCCCTCCCCCGGCACGCGAGGCCCAGTCCACCGCGTAGGCCAGGTCGGCCGCCGGATCGGGTCCGTGGACCTGCACCTGGAGACCCACCATGGCCTCACCGCCCAGCTCGTCGTCGCGCACCAGGCCGGCGATGGCCCCCGGCAGGACGGTCGCCAGGATGATCTCCCGCTTCTCGGCGGTGGTGGTGAGTCGCGCGGTCGCCGACGGCACGAACTCGCGCATCGCGACCATGTCGCACTCACCGGCGAACCCGGCGAACGGCCGGGGTTCCGTGCTCAGTTCCTCACGCTCGGCCGCGCGAGCGGCGATCTTGGCCTGGCGGTTGCCGCCGGACTTGGGCTCATTATGGCGCTGGCGTCTACCCACGGGCACCACGATACGGTGCGCCCGCGCGGCCCGCCCCCGGACATCGCACTCTGGTGCCGTCAGCGCACGGGGGCCCCGGATCGGGTCGGCCGTGACGGGGTCAGTCGCGACGCGTGGGCCCGTCCAGGACGCCCCGGGCCCGTGACGGGACGTTGGTGGCCACCCACTCCACGCCCAGGTCGCGGCACAGGAGCATGTCCGCCGGGTCGTCGACGGTCCAGCAGTAGGTCCCCATCCCCCGCGACCTCCAGTACTCGACCAACCACGGCCGCGCCCGGAGCGCGCCGATGCTCGGGCCCATCAACTGGGCGCCGAACCCCTCGGCCGGCCACGACTTGAGGACGTTGCCGCGCTCGCGGAGCTGCACGGTCGGCACCTGCGGGGCCAGTTGCCTGAACCGTCGCACCGCCATCACGGAGAAGCTCATCATGAGCGCGCGGGACTCGGCGTGCGAGGCGGGCCGGTCCAGACCGAAGTACCTCAGCTCGTCCCGGAGCGCGACCTCGACGCGGCCGCCGGTGGGCACCGGGTGCTTGGTCTCCAGGAACAGCTTCACGTGCGGGTACGCCTCGGCCATCACCAGGAGACTGCGCAGCGTGAGGAGTGGTTCGGGCCGGCGGTGCACCGGATGCCAGGAGCCCAGGTCGAGGGCGGACAGCTCGTCCAGGGTGCTGGAGTGGACCCAGACGTCGCGGTCCGCCACGCGCGCGGTCCGGGGATCGTGCAGGAGCACCGGGACACCGTCGGAGGTGAGCCGCACATCCACCTCGAGCGCCTCTGCGCCCTGCTCGAGGGCCTTCTCGTAGGCGACGAGCGTGAGTTCGGGGAACTCGGCCGAGGCCCCTCTGTGGGCGACGACCCCGCTGCCGGTGGACACCGTGGACCGCAGATGTGTGGTCGCGGGGACCGTCACGTCTCACTCCTCTCGAGCCGGGGACGTCTCCACGATGCCCCGCGGGAGAAGCCGCCGGGTGAACCGCGGGGAAGGCTCATCGAAACTCCGCATGGCGGTCCGGGTCTCACGCGCCGCCCACACCGCGGCGGCCGCCGCGAGCGCGGTGAGGAGAACCGTGTCCGCCGCGGCCTGCGAGCCCTCACCCGTGCCCCGCCACAGTGCGAGCGCGACCGCGATCCC
>NZ_JAALEF010000312.1:0-8531 GCF_014145245.1 Dietzia sp. B44
CTCCGACGTCCTGGCCATGGGCGCCGACTGCTCCCGCGTCCTCGTGGCCCTGGCGGTGCCCGGGGAGACGACGATGGAGCAGATCGGGGAGCTGGCCGCCGGGATCCACGGAGAGGCCGCGCGATCCGGTGCCGTGGTGGTGGGCGGTGATCTCACCAGCGCTCACCTCGTCGTCGTCAGTGTCACCGCGATGGGCACCCTCCCGGACGGCGCGCGCCCCCTGCGGATCGACGGCGCCGCCCCCGGCGACCGGGTGGCGCTCACCGGTCAACCCGGTCGCTCCGCGGCGGGGTTGGCACTGCTGTTGGCGGGCCACACCGAGGGCCCCCTGCAGCAGGCCCACCGGGTCCCCGTACCCCCGATCGGGTCCGGGAGGGCGGCCAGACTCGCCGGCGCCAGCGCACTCACCGACGTCAGCGACGGCCTGATGCGCGACCTGTCGGGATTGGCGCGGGCCTCCGGCGTCGCGGCGGACCTCGTCGTCGACGCGCTTCCCGTCGACCCCCGCCTGGGAGAGGCCGCCGCGGTCCTGGGTCTCCCGGATCCGGAGGCGCAGATCGCGGACTGGATCCTCGACGGCGGCGAGGACCACGGTCTGCTGGGCACCTTCCCACCCGGGACGATCGTCCCCCCGGGTTTCACCGTGATCGGGACGATCCACGAGGGAGACCCCGGCGCGGTGTCCCTCGACGGGCACCCGCGGACCCCCGGGGGCTGGGACTCGGCACGGGGCGCGAACTAGTCTGGCGGCATGGCTGTCTACGCACTCGGAGACCTCGAACCCGACATCGCCCCCGACGCCTGGGTGCACCCCGACGCCGTGGTGATCGGCCGCGTCCGCCTGGGACCGGGCGTGTCCGTGTGGCCGACCGCGGTCCTCCGCGGTGACTACGGGCGCATCGAGGTCGGCGCCATGACCAATATCCAGGACGGCACGATCGTCCACTGCACGGAGTCGGAACCGACGGTGTTCGGGGAGCACTGCATCGTGGGGCACAACGCGCACATCGAGGGGGCGACCGTCGGGAACGGGGCCCTGATCTCCTCCGGCTCGATCGTGCTCAACGGCGCCGTGATCGGTGCCGGAGCGGTCGTCGCCGCCGGGTGCCTGATCCCACCACGGTTCGAACTCCCCGCCGCGCGCATGGCGATGGGAGCCCCCGCGAGGATCCGCGAGGGTTACGAGGTGGACCCGGCGATGCTCGACGGGAACACGCAGAAGTACCACGACAACGCGATGCGCTACCGCTCCGAGCTCCGACGGATCGACTGACCGGGTGGCGGGCGATCAGTCGGCTCGACCTCCGCTGGGGGAGGTCGTCGACCCGGGGTGGGCGGGCGCGTTGGCGCCGGTGGAGGACCGCATCCGGCGGATGGGCGATTTCCTCCGCGAGGAGGACTCCGCGGGCCGCCGATACCTCCCCGAGGGGGACCGGATCCTACGCGCCTTCACCCAGCCGTTCGACGATGTCCGTGTGCTGATCGTGGGCCAGGATCCGTATCCGACGCCCGGGCACGCCGTCGGACTGAGCTTCGCCGTGGACGGACACGTCCGACCCCTGCCGCGGAGCCTGGTCAACATCTACCGTGAGTACTCGGACGACCTCGGACTGTCGGCGCCCAGGCACGGTGACCTGAGTTCCTGGGCCGGGAGCGGGATCCTCCTGCTCAACCGGGTTCTCACGGTGACTCCGGGGCAGCCGGCCTCCCACCGGGGGAAGGGATGGGAGGAGGTCACCGGGCGCGCGATCGAGGCACTGGTGGAGCGCGGCCGTCCGCTGGTGGCGATTCTCTGGGGGCGCCAGGCGCAGTCCCTGGCGCCGATGCTCGGGGACACCCCGGTCATCGCCTCCGCGCACCCTTCGCCGCTGTCGGCCTCACGCGGGTTCTTCGGTTCCCGGCCGTTCAGCCGCGCGGACGACGAGCTGCGCCGGCTCGGCGTGGACGGCGTCGACTGGCGACTGCCGGACCTGCCAGAGCAGACGTAGAGCCGCGCTCAGGCCCCACCGGAGCGCGGGGCGCGCTCAGGCCCCTCCGAAGCGCGGGGCGCGCTTGGCGACGAACGCATCCACTCCCTCGATCCCGTCGGGCGACACCGCCAGCGCCGCGATGGAGTCCCGCTCGGCGTCGAGTTGCTGCGCGAGAGTCCTCTCGCCGGACCGTCGCAGCAGCTCCTTGGTGGCGGCATAGGAGGCACGCGGGCCCGCCGCGAGGCGGACCGCCAGGTCCCGGGCCGTGGTGGAGACGTCCTCCTCGGTGAAGGTGGTGAGCAGTCCGATCCCGTAGGCCCGCGACCCGTCCAGCGGCTCGTTGCCGAGGATGAACGCCCGGGCCGCCGCTGGCCCGATCGCCCGGGGCAACCGCCAGGACATCCCACCGTCCGGCGACAGGCCGATTCCCGGGTATGCCGCGAGCAGGCGGGTGTCCGGGCCCCCCACGGAGAAGTCGGCGGCCAACGCGAGGGAGAGTCCGGCCCCCGCGGCCCAGCCGGCCACCGCGGCCACCACCGGCACAGGTGCCTCCTCCAGTTGCCTGACCACCCCGTGCAACCGGTCGGCCAGTTCGCGGACGTGCTCCGAGCGGTCCTCGGCCGCGGCGAAACCGGGCACGTTCCCGCCCGCGCAGAAGTTCCTGCCGAGGCCCACCAGGAGGATCGCGCCGGCGTCGATCTCGCCGGCGAGGAGAGCGGCCAGTGCGGTGCCGGCCTGGGTGACGGCGTCGGAGTCCAGCGAGTTCCCCCTGCCCTCGAGGGAGACGGGGATGGTGAGCACACCGTCCTCGAGGGTGACGAGGGGCGTGGCGGTCAGGGCAGAGGTCATCTGGACTCCAGGGAATGGTACGGGCCGTCTCGGCCTGTTCGACGGCTGTCGCAAGGTGAGGGTACTAGGCTTGGCCGCGCCGACCGACGGAGTCGGACCGTTGGGGTGAACGGACGCCGAGGAGGGGTGATGGCACAGGAGTCGACGAGCGTCGAGGAACGTCCGTCATCACTGGACGCCCACGGGCTGCTGGGGTGGGCGCGTCGGTGTGTGGAACATCTGGCGACCCACCGCGAGGAGATCAACGCCCTCAACGTCTTCCCGGTGCCGGACTCCGACACCGGGACCAACCTGCTCTACACGATGAGAGCCGCGGTCGACAGGGCCGAGGGTGAGGAGGCGTGGATCTCCGAGGGCGGGGGGAGTGCCGGCGCCCGCGAGATCGCCGTGGCGCTCGGTCACGGCGCCGTCCACGGTGCGCGGGGCAACTCCGGCGTCATCCTGTCCCAGGTGCTCCGGGCGGTCGGCGAGGCGGCGACCTTCACGGTCGTCGACGCCTCCACCTACCGTCGGGCGCTCCGGACGGCGGTCACCCTCGTCGACCACGCGCTCAGCGATCCGGTGGAGGGCACCATCGTGACCGTGCTGCGGGAGGCTGCCGGGGGCGCCGGTAGGTCGTCGGCCACCTCGCTCGTCGAGGTGGCACGTGCGGCCGCGGACGCGGGGGCGGAGGCCCTCGACCGCACCACGTCCCAGCTGCCCGCGCTGGCCCGGGCGGGGGTCGTGGACGCGGGCGGCAGAGGCCTGCTGGTGCTGCTGGACACCATGGTCGAGGTGCTCGGGGGACAGGCGCCGGAGCGACCGGACTACTTCGTCCCCGAGGACCCGTTCACCGAGCCGTCCGCGCAGTGTGACGGGACGGACGGTGGTGCCCCGGAGTCCTCCGCCGACACCCGGTACGAGGTCATGTACTCCCTGACCCATTCGGACGACGCGCGCGCCGACGAGCTCAGGTCCGCTCTCCGGACCCTGGGCGACAGCGTGGTGGTCGTGGGCGACGGTGGAACGGGGGACAACGCCCGCTGGGCGGTCCACGTCCACACCGACGACATCGGAACGGCGGTCGAGGTCGCGCTCTCGCTCGGCCGGGTCACCGAGATCCGTGTGACGGACATGTTGGACCCGGTGGGCGGGAGCCCGTCGACAGGGCACCGTCGACGGGATGGGTCCGGGGAGGGGGCGGACCGGACCGGGCGCGAACCCGAGCGGACGGTGGTGGCGATCGTCCCCGACGGGCCGCTCGCCGAGCTGTTCTCGGGCGCGGGGGCGCGAACGGTCGATCCGGACGAGGGCGGGGTGATCGACGCGGTGCTGGCACTGTCCGCGGACGAGTTGCTGGTGCTGCCCAACGGTGAGCTGTCCAGGGCGCAGATCGGAGCACTCGACGCCGCCCTGCGCGACGTCGACGGCAACGCCCTCATCCTCCCGACGGGGTCGGTCGTCCAGGGGTTGTCCGCGCTGGCCGTCCACGACCCCTCGACCACGTTGTCCCTGGACGGCTTCGGGATGGCGGACGCGGCCGCGGCCACCCGGCACGCGCACCTGGTGCGGGCCGAACACGACGCGCTCACCCTGGTGGGTCGCTGCGCCGCCGGGGACCTCCTCGGCATGGTCGGCCACGATGTCGCCCTCATCGAGACGGACCCGGTGGACGCGGTGTGCGCGCTCGCGGACCGGTTGCTCTCCTCGGGCGGCGAACTCGTGACCCTGCTGCTCGGCGCCGACTACGACGACGCCGCGACGCAGGAGGCGCTGACCCGGATCCGCGACGGTCACCCCGACGTGGAGGTCGCCGGGTACGCGGCCGGACCGGGCCGGGTGCTCGCGCACGTCGGGGTCGAATGACCGCGTTCGCCACCACGGACACTCCGCTGTCGGAGGTCCTCGACGCCGGACTGGCCGAGAGGATCACCACGGCCTTCGGTCACCGGACGGTCGGCGACCTGCTCCACACCCTGCCCCGCCGCTACCGCCAGCACGGGCAGCGCTACGACCGGCGGGAGCTCGTCGACGGCGAGCGGGTGACGATCATCGGGACCGTCGCCACCGCAGCGACCCGCACCTACACCACCAAGCAGGGCCAGCCGCGGGAGATGCTCACGCTCACCGTGAAGGACGAGGACACCACGTTCAAGGTGGTCTACTTCGCCGGCCGCAGGATCAAGTTCATGCTCCCGGTGGGCACGGTGGCGATGTTCGACGGGACCGTGTCGCGGTTCCGTCAGTCCCTGGATCTCAAGCACCCCGAGTTCCTGGTCCTCCGATCGGTCGCCGGTCCCGGCGGCCAGCTCAAGGGCTCGGGAGACCTCGCCGCGCTCGCGCGCCTCTCGGCGGAGATCGACGCCGAGGGTGGCCCGAGTCTGTTCGACCGCCCGCTCCTGCCCATCTACTCGGCCAAGGAGAGTGTGACCTCGTGGGACCTGCTCGGCGCGGTCGTCACCGCGATCCGCGCCCTGGTCCCCGTGGTTGACCCCCTCGACGACGCGGTCCTGGCTGCGGCGGGGTTGATGGGCCTCGACGAGGCGCTGCGCAAGGCCCACCTGCCGTCGACGGTCGAGGACGCGGACAGGGCCGGCTACCGGCTCCGGTTCGACGAGGCGATCGCGCTGCAGTTGCTCCTCGGGGCCCGGCGCCGCTTCGTCGCCCGTGACCCGGCGCCGGCCAGCCCGGTTCGCGGCGACGGTGTCCGTGCCGCGATGGAGGCGCGGATGCCGTTCGAGCTCACCGCCGGGCAGCAGACCGTCCTCGAGGAGATCTCGGCGGACCTGACGCTCGACGAACCGATGAACCGCCTGCTCCAGGGTGAGGTCGGCTCCGGGAAGACGGTCGTCGGACTGCTCGCGATGCTCCAGGTGGTCGATGCCGGGCGCCAGTGCGTGATGCTGGCGCCCACCGAGGTCCTGGCCACCCAACACCACCGCTCGCTGACGGCCATGCTCGGTGATCTGGGGGAGCGGGGCCGACTCGGTGCCGCGGACCAGGCCACCCGGGTGGTGCTGCTGACCGGGTCCATGTCCACCGCGGAGCGGCGGGCGGCCCTGCTCGACATCGTCACCGGTGAGGCCGGGATCGTCGTGGGCACGCACGCGCTCATCCAGGACTCCGTCGACTTCTTCGACCTGGGGTTGGTCGTGGTCGACGAACAGCACCGCTTCGGGGTCCGTCAGCGTGACCGGCTCCGCGCCAAGGGGCGGGACGGGATGGTCCCGCACCTGTTGGTGATGACCGCGACGCCGATCCCCCGCACCATCGCGATGACGGTGTTCGGCGACCTGGAGGTCTCCGAGCTGGGTGAACTGCCCGGTGGACGCAGACCCATCTCGACCTCCGTCGTGCCGGCCAGGGACAGGCCGAGATGGGTGGAGCGCACCTGGGAGCGGGTGCGGGAGGAGGTCGGGGCTGGTCATCGCGCGTATGTCGTGTGTGCGCGGATCGACGCCGAGACCACCGACGCCCCGGACGGGGCCCCGAAGGGAGGGGACGACGACAGGGGCGGCGACAGGCCCCCGCTGGTCGCCGCCGTGGAGCTCCACCAGTACCTGTCCACCGGGCCTCTCGCGGGACTCCGCATCGGCCTCATGCACGGTCGGCTTCCTCCCGAGGAGAAGGACGCGACCATGAACGCGTTCGCGTCCGGTGATCTCGACGTCCTGGTGTCGACGACCGTGATCGAGGTCGGGGTGGACGTACCGGAGGCCACCGTGATGGTGGTGATGGACGCCGACCGGTTCGGGGTGAGCCAGCTCCACCAACTCCGTGGACGGGTGGGTCGGGGTGGCCTGCCCGGGCTCTGCCTGCTCGTGACCAACTCCCGCGAGGGGGGCAAGGCGATGGAACGGTTGAACGCCGTCGCGGCCACCACCGACGGGTTCCTGTTGGCGCAGCTCGACCTGGTCCAACGCCGCGAGGGTGACGTCCTCGGAGACGCTCAGTCGGGTGCACTTGCCTCGCTGCGGTTGTTGTCCGTCGTCGAGGACGGCGAGGTCATCGAGATCGCACGCCGCCACGCCGAGGAGATCCTCGACTCCGACCCCGGGCTCGACACCCACCCGGCGTTGGCCGAGCGGGTCCGCCGACTGTCCGGTTCGGACGAGTCGGACTACCTGTTCAAGTACTGACCACCACCATCTCGACCATCGGGGGAGTCATGACCCGCATCATCTCGGGCCGCCTGCGCGGGCGGTCGATCACCGTGCCGCCCTCGGGGACCCGGCCCACCACCGACCGCGTCCGCGAGGCCCTGTTCAGCGCGATCACCAGCCGGATGGATCTGGACGGAACCGCCGTGCTGGACCTGTTCGCGGGATCGGGCGCCCTCGGCTTGGAGGCGGTCTCCCGGGGCGCCGACGTGGTGTGGTTCGTGGAGGACAACCCCCGGGCGGTCGCGAGCATCCGCGCGAACACCGCGGGTCTGTCGTCGTCGTTCCCGGCGGTCCGCCCGACCGTGAGGCGGGCGGCGCTGCCCGCCGCCGTCGCCGGGCCGTGTCCGGTGGCCGGCGGGTTCGACCTCGTCCTCGCAGACCCGCCGTACGAGAAGTCCGGGGAGCTCGACGCCCCCGTCCTCGAGGCGTTGTCGGCGGGAGGCTGGCTGGCCGGGGACGCCCTCGTGGTGTGGGAGAGGTCCCGACGGGACCCGGCCGTGCGATGGCCCGACGGATACGAGGTGGAGTTCGAACGGACCTACGGGGAGACCGCCGTCGAGATCGCCCGGCCGGTTGATACGGTCGCCCGATGACCACCGTCGTGTGCCCAGGCTCGTTCGACCCGGTGACCCTCGGGCACCTCGACATCATCCGGAGGTCGGCCCAGCTGTTCGACGACGTGATCGTGTGCGTCGTGGCCAACCCCAACAAGCAGGGGACGTTCACCATCGACGAGCGGAAGGCGCTCATCGAGGAGGTCTGCACCGACCTCCCCGGGGTCCGCGTCGACAGCTTCTACGGGTTGCTCGTCGACTACTGCCGCGAGAAGGGCGCCACGGCCGTGATCAAGGGCCTGCGCGACTCGACCGACTACGACTACGAACTGCCGATGGCCCACATGAACAGGTCGATCGCGGGGGTGGACACCGTGTTCCTGCCGACCCGGGCGGACCTGGCCTTCGTGTCCTCGTCGCTGTGCCGCGAGGTCACCCGTCTGGGCGGGGACGTCTCGCATCTCCTGCCGGATCCCGTCGCACGGGCCCTGAAGGACCGGCTGGGCTGAGCGGTGGGGCCGGGCGGCGAGCCCCTGCGCCCCGGACCACCGGACACACCGCCGCCGCACCCGCACCGGGACCCGGCTTGCGGGCACACTGGTGTGGCAAGAGTGACGATCCGGTGAAGGGACGAGCGTGTACCGAGTGTTCCAGGCCCTCGACGAGCTGAACGCGATGATCGAGGATGCCCGCAGTCTGCCCATGACCGCGAACTGCGTGGTGCCCCGGCACGAGTCGCTGCTGTTGCTCGATGACATCCGTGACTCCTTCCCCGGTGAGCTCGACGACGCCCAGGACGTGCTGGATCAGCGTGACAGCGTGCTCGCGGAAGCCGACGCGACCGCCCGGGACACCGTGTCCGCCGCGGATGCCGAGGCGGATCGCACGCTGCGCGAGGCCCGGGCGGACGCCGACGCGATGCTCGCCGACGCCAAGGCACGGGCCGATCGCATGGTCGCCGAGGCCACGGCCCACGCCGACGGCCTGGTGGGCGACGCCCGCGCGGAATCCGCCGA
>NZ_JAALEF010000313.1:0-3117 GCF_014145245.1 Dietzia sp. B44
GACCGCCACGACCGCCGCGACCGCCACGACCGCCGAGCCCGCGCCGGCGCCCGCGGACCAGATCGTCTCCAGCTCCGGCTCGGCCACCGACGACCTGGTGGTGGGCAAGGTCCTGCGCCCGTCGGTCTCGCACGACACCCGCTTCTTCTGGGACGGGGTCCGTGCCCACGAGCTGCGCATCCAGACGCGCGAGGACGGCTCGCTGCAGCACCCGCCCGTCCCGGCGCTCTGGAAGGACAGGTCCGAGCAGACCGACTACGTCGTGGCCTCCGGCCGCGGCACGGTGTACAGCTTCGTCACCCACCACGCCCCGCGCGTGCCGGGTCGCACGCGGTTCCCGTTCGTCATCGCACTGGTGGAGCTGGAGGAGGGTGTGCGGATGCTCGGCGAGCTGCGCGACGTCGACCCGGGCCAGGTGTCTATCGGCATGCCGGTGGAGGTCGAGTTCCTCGACATGCCCGGCGACCCGGCCGAGGACGCCGCGTTCGGCACCGAGCCGTGGACCCTGTACGCGTGGCGACCGGCCGGTGCACCGGCTGTCGACCGTCAACAATCCGCGGGGTCACCCGCGAGGACCGAAGGGGCCGTCACGTGAGCGAGAACCGTACCGTCTGCCCCGCCGAGCCGCCCGCCGTGGCGGTGGGGGACCGACTCCCCGAGCTGACCATCGAGGGGACCCCGACCTTCATCGTGGCCTCGGCGCTGGCGACCCGGGATTTCCAGGACGTCCACCACGACCGCGACCTCGCCCACGCCAAGGGCTCCAAGGACATCTTCGTCAACATCCTCACCGACACCGGCCTGGTGCAGCGGTTCGTCACCGACTGGGCGGGCCGGCGCGCCCGCATCACGTCCATCAGGCTCCGGCTCGGCGTGCCCTGGTACGCGTACGACTCCCTCACCCTGACCGGTGAGGTCACGGGGATCGACGACGACGGGCTGGTCACGCTGAAGATCGTCGGCACGGACTCGTTGGGCGCGCACGTCACCTCGACGGCGACCCTCTACCTGAACGGAGACCCGCAGTGAGCACCCTGGCAGACAAGGCTGCGATCGTCGGGATCGGCGCCACCGACTTCTCCAAGGACTCGGGCCGCTCCGAACTGCGCCTGGCCGCCGAGGCCGTGCGCACGGCGGTGGCCGACGCCGGTCTGCAGCCGTCGGACGTCGACGGCCTGGTGTCGTTCACCATGGACACCAACACCGAGATCGCGGTCGCCCGCGCCGCCGGCATCGGCTCGCTGAACTTCTTCTCCCGCATCCACTACGGCGGCGGCGCCGCGTGTGCGACCGTGCAGCAGGCCGCGATGGCCGTGGCGACGGGCGTGGCCGAGGTGGTGGTCTGTTATCGCGCGTTCAACGAGCGCTCCGGGATGCGGTTCGGCCAGGTCAACTCGGCGCTCGTGCAGCAGGTCAACTCCTCCGGCACGGACAACGCCTTCTCCTACCCGCACGGACTGTCGACGCCGGCGGGCTTCGTGGCGATGGTCGCGCAGCGCTACATGCACGAGTACGGCGCCACCAGCGAGGACTTCGGGCGGGTCGCGGTGGTGGACCGCAAGCACGCCGCCGTCAACCCGGCGGCCTTCTTCCACGGCACGCCCATCACGCTGGACGACCACCAGAACTCGCGCTACATCGCCGAGCCCCTGCACCTGCTCGACTGCTGCCAGGAGTCCGACGGCGGGCAGGCGATCGTCGTGACGACCCCCGAGCGGGCGCGGGATCTGCCGCACCGCCCGGTGTCGATCGCCGCGGCCGCGTCAGGCTCCGGGCCGGACCAGTTCATCATGACCTCGTACTACCGCCCCGAGCTCGCCGGACTGCCGGAGATGGGCATCGTCGGCGACCAGCTGTGGGCCCAGTCCGGCCTGCGTCCCCAGGACATGGACATGGCCGTGCTCTACGACCACTTCACGCCGTACGTCCTCATGCAGCTCGAGGAACTGGGCTTCTGTGGCCGAGGGGAGGCCAAGGACTTCGTCCGCGAGCCGGGCGCGCTCGAGGTGGGTGGCCGACTGCCGCTCAACACGCACGGTGGCCAGCTGGGTGAGGCCTACATCCACGGCATGAACGGCATCGCGGAGGGTGTGCGTCAGCTGCGGGGCGACTCGGTCAACCAGGTGTCGGGTGCGGAGAAGCTGGTCGTGACCGCGGGTACGGGCGTGCCGACCTCGGGCCTGGTGCTGACGGTCTGACCGGGGAGTTCAGCCGCGCAGGCACCCGCGGACGAACGAGCCGATGTCGCGCACCGCGACCTTGGCCTCGGGAACGAGCGGGTGGAACACCTGGAACACGTGGAACTGATGTGGCCACAGTTGGAACTCGTGCCGGACCCCGTGTTCGGCGAAACGCTCCGCGAGTTGCTCGATCCCCCCACAGAAGATCTCCTCGCCGCCGCACTGGATGAGGAACGGCGGCCAGTCGGGGGACGGGACGTGGTTGATCGGCGAGATGGCGGGGTCGTCCGGGTCCACTCCCGGCGCGTACTGGCGTCGGCAGAGCTCGGCCAGGCCGAGGGCGAGGAACGGGTCCTTACGGGCGCGGTCGCGGGCGGTCATGTCGGTGAAGTCCAGATCCACCCACGGTGAGAGCAGGACGACCCCCGCCGGCATCGCGGCCTGCTCCTTCTCGAGCTGCGCGACGAGCTGGAGGGCGAGGTTGCCGCCGGCGGAGTCGCCGGCCACCACGATGTCCTCCGCCCGGAAGCCCATGCTCAGCAGCCACTCCCAGCCGGCGAGGGTGTCCTCCGTGGCCGCGGGGTGCGGATGTTCCGGTGCGAGCCGGTAGTCGGGCAGGAAGACGGGCACGCCGGTCTCGCTGGCCATCCGTGACGCGAGTGCCTTGTGCGACCAGGGGGATCCGAAGGTGAAGCCGCCGCCGTGGATGTGGTAGATCACCTTGTCCGAGTGGAAGAACCGCTTGCGGCCCACCCAGAGTCCGGGCACGGGGCCGTCCGAGGACCAGTCGTTGGTGGTCTCGAGGGCGGCCGCCCGCCCGGCCCCCGAGGTCAGCGCGCGCAGCCGTCCGAGGGACGCGTCGGTCGCCGGCATCATGTCGAGGGCCGGTCGGACGAACATCCTCAGCCCGCCGGCCAGCCCGCGGGACCGCAGGGTC
>NZ_JAALEF010000027.1:0-5421 GCF_014145245.1 Dietzia sp. B44
CCCGCCCGACCCGCGCGCGCAACCCGCCCAATCGCCGCCGCGACCCGTCCAGCCGCCGCCGCTCCAACGAGACGAGCGTTCCGCGCACCTGCCTCTCGGGCGATGTGCGCGGAACGCTCTTCTCGTTGGGGCGGGACCGGACCGGTGGGGCGGCCCGACCGGGGGCTACTTCTCCAGGG
The DNA here is from genome assembly GCF_014145245.1 of Dietzia sp. B44. Taxonomy (NCBI): domain Bacteria; kingdom Bacillati; phylum Actinomycetota; class Actinomycetes; order Mycobacteriales; family Dietziaceae; genus Dietzia; species Dietzia sp. B44. Next base: position 180 of record NZ_JAALEF010000027.1, read on the forward strand.
CGTTGACCACCGTGAGCTCACCGTCGGAGTGCGAGACGCGGATGCGCTTCTTGTCGAGCTTGCCGACGGAGGTCTTGGGGATCTCGTCGACGAACGCGAACTTCTCCGGCACCTGCCACTTGGCCATCCTGGACTCGAGGTGCGCGCGCAGGTCCTCGACGTCGGGGTCGGCCACGCCCTCCTTGACCACGATCGTGGCCAGCGGGCGCTCGTCCCACTTGGGGTCGGGGATCCCGATCACGGCCGCCTCGGCCACGGCTGGGTGCTCGAGGAGGTAGTTCTCCACCTCCACGGAGGAGATCCACTCGCCGCCGGACTTGATGATGTCCTTGGCACGGTCGGTGAGCTGCAGGAACGCCTCGGGGCGGACGTAGCCGACGTCGCCGGTGCGCAGCCAGCCGTCGTCGAACGAGTCGGAGTTCTCCACCTTGTAGTAGCTGCCCGTGATCCAGGGGCCGCGCACCTGGAGCTCACCCACGGACTCGCCGTCCCAGGGCATTTCCTGGCCGGCGTCGTCGACGATCCGGGCCTTGACCCCCGCGATGAACCGGCCCTGCGTGGTGCGCAGGTCGAACTGCTTCTCCTCCGGCAGGTCCGCCTTCGGCCGCGACAGCGTGCCGATGGGCGAGGTCTCCGTCATGCCCCACGCGTGGATGATGTTGATCCCGTAGTTCTCCTTGAACTTGCGGATCAGCGCGGGCGGGCAGGAGCTGCCGCCCACGACCACGGCACGGAAGCTCGACATGTCGATCGGGTGATCGACGCTGTACGCGTCCACGGCCTGCCAGATCGTGGGGACGGCGGCGGCCAGGGTCGGCCGCTCGGAGGCGATCATCGCGGCCAGCGGCTCGGGCTGCAGGAAGCGCTCGGGCATGAGCAGTGAGGCACCCACCAGGAACGCCGCGTACGGCAGCCCCCACGACATCGCGTGGAACATGGGGACGATCGCCAGCACGTTGTCGTCGAGCGAGATGTCCATCCCGTCCGACATGCACACCTGCATCGAGTGGAGGTAGATCGACCGGTGCGAGTAGACGACGCCCTTCGGATCGCCCGTGGTGCCCGAGGTGTAACACATCGCGGCGCCGGAGTTCTCGTCGACCTCGGGCCACTCGAACTCGGTGGGCTGGGCCGCCAGAAGCGCCTCGTAGTCGTGCACCTGCACGCCCTCCGGGGCCTCGAGGTTCGCCGCACCGCCGCCGGTGACGATCACGTGCTCGACGGTCGAGAACCGCGGCAGCAGGGGCTGCAGGAGCGGGATCAGGCTCGGGTCGACGATGACGACCTTGTCCTCGGCGTGGTTGGCCACGAACTCGAGCTGGTCCGGGAACAGCCGGATGTTCAGGGGGTGGAGCACCGCGCCCATCGACGGGATGGCCAGGTAGGCCTCCATGTGCTCCGAGTTGTTCCACTGGAACGTCGCGACGCGCTGGTCTGCGTCGATCCCGAGCGAACGCAGCCCGTGGGCGAGCTGGGCCGCCCGCTTCCCGAGTTCGCCGAACGTGACTTTCCGCGGGCCCTGATCGGTCCAGGTGGTGACGACCGCGTCCGAGTGGACGGTCGCGCCGAACGTCAGGATGGTACTGATGTTCAGCTGTTCCGGCTGCATGGTGCTGCGCATGCGAGGGGCTCCTCACTCAGGGGGGTGTCGGGGGTCACTTCTGGATACGACCCTACCTGCCGTCGAGGGCGTCGAAGATCTCCTGGACCGTCTTCATGGCCGAGAGGGCCGCCGGCGCCCCGCAGTACCCCGAGGCGTGGATCACGGCCTCGGTGATCTCCTCGCGGGTGAGGCCGTTGGTCAGGCCGCCGCGCACGTGACCGGCCAACTCGGCGTTCGCCCGCAACGCCACGAGCATGCCGATGTTCAACAGGCTGCGGTCGCGGCGCCCGAGTCCCGGACGGTCCCAGATATTCCCCCACACGTTCTCGGTGACCACGTACTGGAGGGCCTCGGAGGCGGTCCCCTCGGCCCGGCCCATCGCGCGGTCCACGAAGGCGTCGCCCATCACCCCGCGCCGGGTCGCGAAACCCCGCGACCGGAGTTCCGCGGCCGAAGGCCCCTCGCCTGAACCGTTCGTCGTCGTCATCTCGTGGTCCTTCCTGTCGGTGGGTGTCGGAGGGTGGTCACGGCCCATCCTGCCGTCGACCCGGGGGTCGGCTACCCTCGGAGGGTCCGGCTCCCCCGCCGGACACCCGTGGTGCCCGGCGGAAGTCGGTGTGAATCCGACGATGCCCGCGCAACTGTGATCCCGCCCCGAGCGGGCGCGCCGGGTCGGCCGGTACCGCGGCACCGTACGAACTGACCTCGCACGAAGGACGGTTGCGTGCCGCGGCGTCCGCGTCGCTGCCGAGCTGCTTTCGTCCTGGCGATCCCCGGAGGATGTCATGCACCTGTCTCGAGCCCGGACCACGCCCCGAGCCCGCTCCCGGTTCGCCGCCGTCCTCACCGCAGTCGCGCTGATCGCCTCAGCCTGCTCCGGGGCGGACGACCCGGAGGCAGACCAGACCGGCGGCGCCGCCGCCTCCGGCGAGCCGCAGGCGATCATCTCGCTCAGCCCCACCACCACCGAGATGCTCTACGCCGTGGGTGCCGGCGACCGGGTGGTCGCGGTGGACGAACGCTCGAACTATCCCGCCGATGCGCCGGTCACCGACCTGTCGGGCTACACCCCGAACCTCGAGGCGATCCTCGGGTACCAGCCGGACCTGGTCGTGGCCACGGACGACACCGGCGACATCGTCTCCGGTCTCGAGAGGTCCGGGGTCGAGGTCCTGCTGCTCCCCGCCGCACGGACCCTGGACGACACCTACACCCAGATCGAACAGGTCGGCGCGGCCACCGGCACGGTCGGCGAGGCCGCCGAGCTGGTCTCGCGGATGCGGGGCGAGATCGACGAGATCGTGGCCTCGGTCCCCCGGCGTGAGACCCCGCTGACCTACTTCCACGAGCTCGACGACACCTACTACACCGTCACCGACGACACGTACATCGGCGAGGTGTACTCCCTGTTGGGGCTGACCTCCATCGCGACCGGCGAGGACGCCTACCCGCAGCTGTCCGAGGAACTGATCCTCGAGGCGGACCCCGACCTGGTGATGCTCGCCGACGGGCAGTGCTGCGGGATCACCCCGGAGGTCGTGGCCGAGCGTCCCGGCTGGGGCGAGCTCGCCGCGGTCAGGCAGGACCGCGTCTTCGTGGTCGACGAGGACCTGGCCAGCCGGTGGGGCCCGCGCGTGGTGGACTTCATGCGTGAGGTGGCCGGGATCATCTCCACACTGACTGTGAACGAATCACAGCCCGAGAGGGAACCTGCCTCGTGACCCGTGCGTCGCCCCGCCACGCCCTGGTGTTGGGCGGAGCGACAGTGCTCTTCCTCGTGGCGCTGGTGGCGGGCACGCTGGTCGGTCCCGCCGACCTCACCCCGCGGGGAGTCCTGCTCGAGCTGGTCGGGCGACTGCCGTTCGTGCACGTCGACTCGGGGTTCTCGCCTCGCCAGCAGGTGATCCTGTGGGAGATCCGGATCCCGCGGGTCGTGCTCGGCGGGATCGTCGGCGCGATGTTGGCGATCGCCGGCGCGACCTATCAGGGCGTGTTCCGCAACCCGCTCGCCGACCCCTATCTCCTGGGTGTCTCCAGCGGCGCCGGGCTCGGCGCGACGCTGGCGATCGTCGTGGGCGGGGCCATGGGTTCGGCGATGGTGCCCCCGGCGGCGTTCGTCGGCGGCATGATCGCGGTGATGGCCACCTACACCCTCGGCCGCAGTGTCGGTGGCGGTCGGACCGAGGTCGTGATTATCCTCGCGGGAGTCGCGGTCGCCGCGTTCGCGAGCGCCATCCAGACCTTCTTCATGCAGCGCAACGACGAGACCCTGAGGCAGGTGTACTCGTGGATGCTCGGCCGGCTCACGACCAGCGGCTGGTCCGAGGTGCTGACCGTGCTGCCGTACGTCCTGGTCTCGGTCGCGGTGATCGCCCTGTTCCGGCGCACCCTCGACGTGATGGCGGTGGGTGACGTCGAGGCCTCCACCCTCGGCATCGCCCCGGCCCGGGTGCGGCTGGTGCTCATCAGCGTCGCCACGCTGGGCACCGCCGCGGTCGTGTCCGTGAGCGGCCTGATCGGATTCGTCGGCATCGTGATCCCGCACGCCGTGCGGATGGTGATCGGCCCGGGCCACCGGTTACTCCTACCGCTGTCCCTACTGGTCGGCGCGAGTTTCCTCGTCCTGGCCGACATCGTGGCCCGCACCGCGGTGAGCCCGGCCGAGCTGCCGATCGGGGTCGTGACGGCGGCGATCGGGGCCCCGTTCTTCCTGTTCGTCCTGCGTCGGAGCCGGGGGCTCATATGACCTCCGCCCCGGACGCCGGCGAAGCCCTGTCCTGCCGCGGTCTCCATGTGGCCCGTGACGCCGTGCCCGTCCTGCACGGGATCGACCTGGTCGTGCCCACCGGGACCTGGATCTCCCTGGTCGGGCCGAACGGCTCGGGCAAGACCACGCTGCTCTACGCCATGGCCGGGCTCATCCCGTCCCGTGGGGAGGTCGAGGTCATGGGTCTGGCGCCACGGAGGGCCGGGCGACGGCGGGTCGCCCGGATGGTGGCGCTCATGCCACAGCGCCCGGTCGTGCCCGAGGGCGTGAGCGCACGGGAGCTGATCCGGCTGGGCCGCACACCCCACATCCCCCGCTTCGGCACCGAGTCGCCCCACGACCACGAGGTCGTCGAGGGAGTGATCGACAGACTCGCGCTGCACGACCTCGCCCCGCGCATCGCCACCACGCTGTCCGGGGGCGAGCTCCAGCGGGTGGTCCTGGGCCGGGCGCTGGCACAGGAGCCCCGGGTGTTGTTGTTGGACGAGCCGACGAGCGCCCTCGACATCGGGCACCAACAGCAGGTCCTCGAGCTGGTCGACTCGATGCGACGCGAGAGCGGACTCACCGTGGTGGCCGCCATGCACGACCTCACCTCCGCCGCGCACTACGGCGAACGCGTGGTCCTGCTCGACGAGGGCCGGATCGTCGCCGACGGCACCGGGGAGGACGTGCTCACCGTCGAACGGGTGGCCGAGGTGTACGACGCCCGCGTCGAGGTCCTCGACCGCCCCGACGGCCGCGCCGTCCTGCCGCTCCGGGAGCCGGGGGCCTGATGGAGGTCGTGCTGCTGGGCACGGGTGCCGCCGACGGGTGGCCCAACCCGTTCTGCCGCTGCGACTCCTGCCTCGACGCCCTGCGGCGCGGGGAGG
>NZ_JAALEF010000314.1:0-3360 GCF_014145245.1 Dietzia sp. B44
CGGCCGCCGCCGAACACGCCCCCGCCGACGCAGGTCGGGCGCCCGAGGTGAGGACCCGCGAGGTCACCGCGACCGCGGTGTACGTCAACCTCGCGACCCCCGACGCCGCGGCCAGGGTCGCCGCGATGGACGTGGACGGGGTGGGCCTGCTGCGCGCGGAGTTCCTCATCACCAGCGCGCTGGACGGCGTCCACCCGCGCACGCTCATCGCCGAGGGGAGGCAGGAGGAGTACGTCGACCGGATGGTCTCGGGGATCAGCACGATCGCCGCGGCCTTCGAGCCCCGGCCGGTGGTCTACCGCGCCACCGACCTGCGTTCCAACGAGTTCCGCGGACTGCTCGGCGGGGAGGTCGAGGCCGAGGAGCGCAATCCGATGATCGGCTACCGCGGGTGCTTCCGCTACACGCAGGAACCGGACCTGTTCCGACTGGAGCTGGACGCGTTGGCCCGGGTTCGGCAGAAGCACGGCAACCTGCACCTGATGATCCCGTTCGTCCGCACCGGGTGGGAGCTCCGCGCCTGTCTGGACATCATCGACGCCCACCCCCTCGGGCGCGACCCGGGCCTCAAGCGGTGGATCATGGCCGAGGTCCCGTCGGTCGTCCACTGGATCCCCGAGTACGCCGCGATGGGCATCGACGGGGTCTCGATCGGGTCCAACGACCTCACCCAGTTGACGCTCGGGGTGGACCGCGACTCCGAGGTGTGCGCGGAGCTCTTCGACTCGATGGACCCGGCGGTCCTGGCGTTCATCGACCAGATCATCGACCGCTGCCACGAATCGGGACTCACGGTCTCGCTGTGCGGGCAGGCCGCCTCGACCGACCCGTCGATGGCCGAGCATCTCGTCCGCAGGGGCGTGACGTCGGTGTCGGTGACCCCGGACTACGCCGAGATCACCCGGCGGACCGTGGCGCGGGCCGAGAAATCGATCCTGCTCGATGCGGCCCGATCGGCCGCGCGCCGCCCACCAGGGTAATAAGAGTCTTTCCTCACCTTGGACGGATCGCTGACGACGCACTAACATCTGTCTTGTTACCGACGGGTAGGTTCCGGTGCGCCCATGGACACCAGTGCCGACCCGCGCGGCCACCTCCATTGCCACGACACCGCACTCCGATCGGAGAAGACCGTAATGGGTCACTACAAGAGCAACGTCCGCGATCTCGAGTTCAACATGTTCGAGGTCCTGCGCATGAACGAGGCACTCGACGCCGGCGAGTTCGGCGACATGGACACCGACACCGCCCGGGGCATCCTCTCCGAGGTCGCGACCCTCACCGAGGGCCCGGTCGCCGAGTCCTTCTCCTCGGCCGACCGCAACCCGCCGGTCTTCGACCCCGAGACCCACTCGGTCTCCCTGCCGGAGGACTTCAAGAAGTCGTTCCGCGCCTGGTACGACGCCGGCTACTGGTCGATGGGTCTGCCGGAGGACCTCGGCGGCATGCCCGCCCCCCGCGCGATGGTGTGGGCCACCGGCGAGATGATGCTCGGCGCCAACCCCCCCGCGTTCATGTACGGAGCCGGCCCCGCCTTCGCGGCCGTGCTGTACGAGAACGGCACCGAGGAGCAGAAGAAGTGGGCCGCCACCTGCGTCGAGCGCGGGTGGGGCGCGACCATGGTGCTCACCGAGCCCGACGCCGGATCCGACGTCGGGGCCGGCCGCACCAAGGCCGTCAAGCAGGACGACGGCAGCTGGCACATCGAGGGCGTCAAGCGGTTCATCACCTCGGCCGACTCGGACGACATGTTCGAGAACATCTTCCACCTGGTCCTGGCCCGCCCCGAGGGCGCGGGCCCGGGCACCAAGGGACTGTCGCTGTTCTTCGTCCCCAAGATCCACTTCGACTTCGAGACCGGCGAGCTGGGCGAGCGCAACGGCGTGTTCGTCACCGGCGTCGAGCACAAGATGGGCATCAAGGTCTCCACCACGTGCGAGCTGACCTTCGGCGGCCACGGGGTCCCGGCCAAGGGCTGGATCGTCGGTGACGGCGAGCTCAACCTGGGCATCCGGCAGATGTTCGACGTGATCGAGCACGCCCGGATGATGGTCGGCACCAAGGCCATCTCCACCCTGTCGACCGGTTACCTCAACGCCCTGGAGTTCGCCAAGGAGCGCGTCCAGGGTGGCGACATGGCCGAGATGGCGGACAAGAACGCCCCCCGCGTGACCATCACCCACCACCCGGACGTGCGCCGGGCGCTCATCCGCCAGAAGGCGTTCGCCGAGGGCCTGCGCGCGGTGTACATGTACACCGCCGCCCATCAGGACGTCGAGATCGCCCAGCGCGTCTCCGGTGCCGACGGCGAGCTCGCCCACCGCGTCAACGACCTGCTCCTGCCGATCGTCAAGGGCGTCGGGTCCGAGCGGGCGTACGAGCTGCTCACCGAGTCGCTGCAGACCTTCGGCGGATCGGGCTTCCTGCAGGACTACCCGATCGAGCAGTACATCCGCGACGCCAAGATCGACTCCCTCTACGAGGGCACCACCGCGATCCAGGCACAGGACTTCTTCTTCCGCAAGATCGCCCGCGACCGCGGCACCGCCATCGGTCACGTCTCGGCGCAGATCAAGAAGTTCCTCGAGGCCGACGGTCCGGCGGAGCTGACCGCCGAGCGCGAGGTCCTGGCCACCGCGCTCGCCGACGTCGAGGCGATGGTCGGCACCTGCTTCGACCACCTCCTCGCCTCGCAGGAGGATCCCAAGCACCTCTACACCATCGGTCTGGCCTCGGTCCGTCTGCTCATGGCGTTCGGCGACCTCATGATGGGCTGGCGACTGCTCGTCGGCGCAGAGGTCGCCCTCGGGGCACTGGACGGCGCGTCGGACGCCGACAAGGGCTTCTACAACGGCAAGATCGCCGCCGCCAAGTGGTTCGCGAACAACGAACTCCCGCTGATCACCGCCACCCGCGGGATCGTCGCCGGCCTCGGCAGCGAGCTCATGGAGCTGGACGAGGCCGCGTTCTGATCCACCGCTGACCACGCCCCGCGTTCCCCGGGGGTTGTGCATCGTGTTCGGTCCCGACACGCCGCACGACCCCCGGGGATCCGTGCATTTCGGGTGCATCACCGGATCCGCGGCGGTGCGGTGCGGCGGTGCTGTGCGGTGCGGCGGGACTGGTCAGTTGCCGGGCAGGACCGGTATCCGGAACTCCGGCAGACCCGGGATCCGTATCGCGTCGTCCGGCACCGGCGGCGGCGCGACCGGGCCGGGCGGCTCGTCCGCGGGTGCCGGACTCTCCACCCTGCACTCGATCCGGACCCGGGGCGCATAGGTGGACGACACGGTGTCGGTGCTGACCGTCTCCTCGCCCCGCTGGACCACGCGGGTGACCCGGGCCGTGTACCCGTCGGCA
>NZ_JAALEF010000315.1:0-6898 GCF_014145245.1 Dietzia sp. B44
GTGATGTCCGGCTGGGTGTGATGTCCAGGGAGGTCGCCGCCTGCGCATCGACAGACCGGAGTCCGGCACGGGATGATCGACCCATGGGTAACGCAACGAGACCGTCACCGTCGGCCGGGCCGGGGTTCACCACGATCCGGTCGGACCCGTCATGAGCGCCCTCACGGTGCTCGCCCTCGCGGTGGGATTCGTCCTCCTCATCGGCGGCGGCGAAGTGCTGGTGCGAGGCGCCGGCGGTCTGGCCGCGACCCTCGGAATCTCCCCGCTGGTGGTGGGACTCACCGTCGTCGCCTTCGCGACCTCCGCGCCGGAGTTCGCGGTGAGCGTCGACGCCGCGCTGAGCGGGTACCCGGGGTTGGCCGTCGGCAACGTGGTGGGCAGCAACATCGCGAACATCCTGCTCATCCTGGGCCTCACAGCGATCGTCGCCCCGCTGGTGGCGACGTCCCGGATCGTGCGCGTCGACATCCCCATCATGGTGCTGTTCTCGGTGGTCGCGCTGCTGGTGGCACTCGACGGCACGATCAGCTTCCTCGACGGTCTGCTCTTGTTCGCCGGCCTCGTGGCGTATGTGGTGGCGACGATCGTCATCTCGCGCAAGCAGGATGGAGGCCGGGCCGCCGCGGCATCGGAGGACCCGGTCGGTGACGGCGCCGGTGGTGGCGCCGCACGTGATGCCGCCGCGGGCGATGACGCCGCAGGTGATGCCGCCGCGGGTGATGACCCCGCAGGTGGCGCCAGCGCCGGCGAGACGCGGTCGTCCGGCGTCGCGTCGTCACACCCGGTTCTGGTCAGCAGCGCCTTCGTGATCGTCGGAGTGGCCCTGCTGGTGGTCGGCGCGCGACTACTCGTCGCGGCGGCGAGTGATCTCGCATCGGCATGGGGAATGAGTGACCTGGTCATCGGTCTCACGGTGGTGGCGGTCGGGACGTCGCTGCCGGAGCTCGCCACGAGCGTGGTGGCGGCGATCCGCGGCGAACGGGACCTGGCCATCGGCAACATCGTCGGTAGCAACATGTTCAACATCGGTGCCGTTCTCGGGATGACCTCGCTCATCACGCCCATCGACGTCGCCCCCGGGGCCGTCCGCTTCGACCTGCCGATCATGCTCGCCGTCTCGCTGGCCCTGCTCCCGATCGCCTTCACCGGTATGGCGATCAAGCGGTGGGAGGGACTGCTCTTCACCGGCTTCTACGCCGCGTACGTCGTCTATGTGGTGCTGCAGGCGGCCGACCACGACGCGTTGGATCCGTTCAGCGCCGCCATGCTCTGGTTCGTCATCCCCATCACCGCGTTGTGGCTGATCGGGCTGGCCACCTACGAACTCGGTCTGTTGCGGGGACGCAGACAGGCGCGGGCGCGACCGGTCCCCGCCCACGACGGCGCAACGGATACGGGGACCGGTGGCCCAGGGTGACCCCCCGTAGCGCGGCCGGGGACGACGGTCCTCGACGCGAGGTCCGTGCGCCCGCCGTGGTCGCCCGTCCCGATCAGACCTCCCGCACCATCGCTCGGCCCGCCTTCATCCCGGAGAAGATGCAGCCGCCGAGGAACGTGCCCTCCAGCGAGTTGTACCCGTGGACCCCCCCGCCGCCGAACCCGGCGACCTCGCCCGCCGCGTACAGGCCCGGGAAGGGCTGACCATCGGGGGTCAGGCACTGCGAGTCGAGCGTCGTCTCGACTCCACCGAGAGTCTTCCGGGTCATGAGGTGCACCTTGACCGCGATGAGCGGCCCGCCGGATCCGGCGGCGGAGCCCTTGCCCGGGCCGGAGTCGGCGAGCAGCCGGTGTGGTTTGGCCATGCGGGTGAGCTTGTCGGTCAGGACCCGCCGGGCGTTGTGGATGGCCTGCACCTGCGCATCCTTGGCGAACGGATTGTCCATCTGCCCGTCCATGGCCAGTACGAACTCGCGGACGCGTTCGAGGTCCAGCGCCGGCTCGCCCTCACGCAGCAGCGTGTTCATGCCGGCGACCATCTCTTCCAGCGTGTCCGCGACCACCCAGTCGACGCCCTTCTCGGCGAAGTCGGCGATCGACGGCGGCAGTCCCTTCCCCGCCTTGGACGCGAACTTCTTCACGCTCTTGTCGGTGAGCTCCGGGTTCTGTTCGGAACCGGAGAGGATGAACTCCTTGCCGGCGATGGCGGAGTCGAGGATGAACCAGGAGTAGTCCTGACCGGTGCGGCGGATGGCCTCGATGGATGCCGTGGTGTGGAATCCGGGGAACAGCGGCACCGGCATCCGGTCACCATTCGCGTCCAGCCAGAGCGTGGACGGCCCCGGGATGATCCGGATGGCGTGTGCGGGCCAGACGGGCGCGAAATTGGCCACGCCCTCGGTGTAGTGCCACATCCGATCCCGGTTGATGAGGTTCGCCCCGGCCGCCCCGGAGATTTCCAACATCCGCCCGTCGACGTGCTCGGGCACGCCCACGATCAGGTGCTCGGGCGCCGCACCCAGTGTGTCGGTGGGCCAGTACTGCCGGACCAGGTCGGGATTGCCGCCGATGCCTCCGGAGGCGATCAACACGGCGCTCGCCCGGAACTCGAACGTGCCCGTCTCCTCGCGGGGCGAGGCGACACCACGGTCGAGGTCGCACGGTACGAGGGTCGCCCCCCGCACCCCTGCTGCGCGGCCGTCGTCGATCACGATCTCGTCCACCCGGTGGCGAACGGCGAAGCGCACCAGGCCGGCGCGGGCGGCGTCGCGGACGGGTTCCTCGAAGACCCGCACCACCTCGGGCCCGGTCCCCCAGGTCACGTGGAATCGCGGAACGGAGTTGCCGTGGCCGTCCACGTCGCCACCGCCCCGCTCGGCCCAGCCCACGGTGGGGATGATTCGCAGGCCCAGGTCGTGCAGATACCGCCGCTTCTCCCCCGCCGCGAACTCGACGTACGCGCGCGCCCACTCGCGCGGCCAGTGGTCCTCGGGTCGGTCGAACCCGGCGGAACCCAACCAGTCCCGCCACGCGAGTTCCAGCGAGTCCTTGATGCCGATCCGGCGTTGTTCGGGGGTGTCCACCAGGAACAATCCGCCGAGAGACCAGAACGCCTGCCCGCCCAGGTTCTTCTCGTTCTCCTGGTCCACGACCAGTACCTTCTTGCCGGCGCGGGTGGCCTCGTGGGTGGCGACGAGCCCTGCGAGCCCGTGCCCCACCACGATCAGATCGGGTACGAACCCGGGCTCCGGGGCGGGCAGCGGCCCGGCGTTGGCGGCCCGGGACACCGACGGCGGTTGGTAGGCCGGATATGTGGGGTGAACGGGCCGGGCATCACCGGCGGTGCGGGCAGAACGGGACGCGGAATTGGTCATGGGTTCAGTGTGCCCGGTCACTCCAAGAGGTGGCGCAGGTACCGCTCCGGAGCATCGAGATAGCGCCGATGTTGGTCCACCATCGTCAGGTCCTGCCACCGGCTGCGCTGCATCCCCTCGTCGGACAGCTCGTAGACCGCTGCACCCGGTACCGAGGCCAGGATCGGTGAGTGGGTGGCCATGAGCACCTGCGCGCCGCGACGATCGGCCAGCTCGAGCAGCAGCGCGACCAGCCTGAGCTGGGCATCGAAAGACAGCCCCGCCTCGGGCTCGTCCAACACGAACAACCCGCCGCCCGAGAACCGTGAGGTGGAGACGAGGTCCCAGAACGCCTCCCCGTGGCTGCGCGAGTGGAAATCCTGCTCGGGCCCGGACGACTGCAGGTAGCTGAACATGCCGTGCATCGTCTCGGCGCGCACGAAGTAGCCCCACTTCGACGCGGCGCCGCCGCGGACCAGCCGCAGGGCGTCGTGAAGCGGCGACTCCGACTCCCACGTGACGTCCCGGCCGTTGACCGAGCCTCCCTCGGCACCCAGCCCGTACGCCATGGCCACAGCTTCGACGAGCGTGGACTTGCCCGCACCGTTCTCCCCCACCAGGATCGTCAGGTCCTCGAGTTCGAGCCCTCCGCGCATCAGGTCGGCCACCGCGGGGATCGAGTACGGCCACACATCCTGATCCGCGACCGCGTCCGGATCGACCGTCACCCGCACGAGCGGCCGCGGGTCCAGCACACCGTGTCGGTTCACGCGGCCACGGTACCGTGGCCGTCATGCGGATCCACCAGATCAACTGCGGGACGCTCCTCGGTCTGGTCCCGTGCCGGGTGCTGCTGGTCGAGGCCCCGGACCACCTCGTGCTGGTCGACACCGGTCTCGGCCTCCGCGACGTCGCCGATCCGTCCGGCCGTCTGGGTCCGATGCGACACGCGCTGCGCGCACGCCTGGACCCGGCGGAAACCGCTCACCGGCGCATCGAGGCGATGGGTCTCGACCCTCGCGACGTGCGACACATCGTGATCACCCACCTGGACGCCGACCACATCGGCGGACTCGCCGACTTCCCCGGGGCGCAGGTGCACGTGTCCGCCGAGGCGCTCACGTGGGCGGTGCGCACCCCCCGCTGGGTCGAACGCCGCAGGTACCGCCGCGCGCAGTGGGCGCACGGCCCCGACTTCGCCGAATACGTCTACGGGACCGATAGGTGGGAGGGGTTCCGGGTGCGCCCCCTCGACCACGTGGCCGAGGGGATGGTGTTGGTGGACCTGCCCGGTCACACCGTCGGGCACGCCGGTGTCCTGGTCCCGGGCGGCGGGGGCGGAGAGTCCGACGACGACAACGACATCCTGCACGCCGGCGACGCCTTCTACTCGCGTGGCCAAATCGGCCCGGCGGCCGCGAACGCCAGGCTCATCGGGATCCCGGAGCGCCTCATGGCGTTGCAACCGGCGGCGGTCGAGCTGACCCACGCCCGCCTCGCGGCGTTGGCCGCGCGCCGACGGGACGACCTGTCCGTGGTGTGCGCGCATGATCCCTCCGGGCCGGGGGGCATCGGCACATGAGGATCCGGGAGACCGCCTGGACGCCCGCAGAGCGCACCGACCCGGACCCGGATCTTCCCGAGCGGGCGCAGGCGCTGGCCGAGCTGATGCGGGGACGCCGGGCGACTGTCCTGACCGGTGCGGGGATCTCCACCCCCTCCGGCATCCCCGACTACCGGGGCCCCGACTCCCCCGCCCGCACCCCGATGACGTTCCAGCAGTTCGTGGGCGATCCCGCGTTCCGCCGCCACTATTGGGCCCGCAACCACCTGGGGTGGCGCCACATGGAGTCGGCTCGGCCCAACGCCGCGCATCTGCTGCTGGCCGACTGGGAGCACCGCGGCCTCGTCGCCGGGATCATCACCCAGAACGTGGACCTGCTGCATCTCAAGGCCGGTAGCCGCACCATCGTGGACCTGCACGGCAGCTATGCGGTGGTGGTCTGCCTGGGATGCGGGACGCGGCAGAGCAGATGGGCGTTGCACGAGGACCTGGAACTCCTCAACCCCGGGTTCGCCGAGCGGGTGACCACGCGCGGGGCCATCGAGGTCGCACCGGACGCCGACGCCGTCCTGGACGACACCGCCGGGTTCCGGATGGTGGACTGCCGCCGCTGCTCCGGGGTGCTCAAGCCCGACATCGTCTACTTCGGCGAGAACGTCCCCGCGCATCGCGTGCACGCGGCCAACGCCCTGGTGGACGAGTCAGACCTCGTCGTCGTCGTCGGCTCCTCCCTGACGGTGAGGTCGGGCTACCGGTTCGTGAGGCGCGCCGCCACCACCGACACCCCGGTGGCCGTGGTCAACCGTGGCCACACCCGGGCGCACGCCGACGCTCTGCTCGCGGTGGACGGTGACTGCGTCGAAGTGCTCACCCGCGTGGAGCGCGCGCTGTGACCGGGCGGCGCGCTGCCATTACGTGATCGGCGTGCGTGATCGGGCTGGTCATCGGCATGCGTGATCCGGCCGGGTGACGGCATGCCCGAACGGGCTGCGTGATCCACGGGAACGGCGCAGGCGCAAAATGAGGGCATGAGCACAGATCTGACACCCGATGCCGTACTGGACCGACTCCTCTCGGGCAACCGCCGCTACGTTGACGGCGCCGGGCTCCACAGGCACCAGGACCCCGCCCGCCGCGCCGAGCTCGCCGGCGAGCAGCACCCCTTCGGCATGGTCTTCGGCTGCGCCGACTCGCGGGTGCCCGCCGAGGTGGTCTTCGACCAGGGACTGGGCGACCTGTTCGTCATCCGCAACGCCGGCCACATCGTGGACCCGTCCGTCCTGGGCTCGATCGAGTTCGGCGTGGACGTGCTCGGCATCCCTCTCACGTTGGTGCTCGGGCACATCTCGTGCGGCGCCGTCGGCGCGACGATCACCGCGATCGATACGCACTCCACCCCGTCCGGCTACCTGCGCGACGTGGTGGAGCGGATCTCCCCGGCCGTGTTCGAGGCCCGTCGCGACCCCTCCGCGGGGTACGACGACGTGGTGATCGAGAACGTGCGTCAGACCGTCACCGCGATCCGGGAGAAGTCCACGGCCGTCAACCGTGCGATCACGGAGGGCCGGACCGCGATCGTGGGCGCCCTCTACAACCTCGCCGAGGGCACGGTCACCCCGGTCCACACCGAGGGCCGGGTCACTCTCTAGGACCGCGTCCCGGCCGCTGCGCGGGGGCGCGCCGGGAACGTCAGGGACCCGACTCGTCGACGACGTCGGGGGCCCGAGTCGTCTACAGGGCCACCAGGTCATCGGCGTGCACGAGCGGCCGCCCCTGACCGGTGGTACCCACGCCCGAGGCGCGGTCGGCCAACCTCGAGCGCACCTCGATCGAGTCGTATTGCGCGATCCCACGGGCGACGGTCGCGCCGGCCTGGTCACGCATCTCGATCACGTCGCCGAAGTGGAACAGCCCGTCGACGCCGGTCACCCCCGCCAGGAGCAGCGACCGCCGGGAGCCGGTGACGGCACGCACCGCGCCGTCGTCCAGGATCACCGCACCCCGCGCGTCGGCGGCGTGGCGGACCCAGAACCGCCGCGCGGTC
>NZ_JAALEF010000316.1:0-1174 GCF_014145245.1 Dietzia sp. B44
AGCGCCTTCTCCGCGCGCACGGCCCAGGCGATGAGGGCGATCCACACGGCGACCAGGGTCAGCAGGAGCGGCGTGGTGGTGGAGGACGGGACCTCGGCCCACACCAGAAGGGTGCGCGAGTTGGTCACCACGATCAGGCCTCCGGCCGCGGTGCCGAGCACGCGCGCGGGCAGGTGCTTGACCAGCCAGGCCGCCAGTGGTGCCACGATCACGCCGCCGACCAGCAGTGCCGCGGCGTAGCCCCAGTCGATGCCGGCCGCGCCCAGGCCGATGAGGAAGCCGAGGGAGCCACCCACGGCCACCACGAACTCGGAGGTGTCGATGGAGCCGACCACCTTGCGCGGCTCGACCCGGCCCGAGGACAGCAGCGAGGTGGTGCCGACCGGGCCCCACCCGCCGCCGCCGAGCGAGTCGAGGGTGCCGCCCACCAGTCCGAGGGGGACCAGGAACCCTGTCCGCGCGCGGCCCTTGAACTCCGGACGACGCCCACCCAGTGCGAGGAAGCGGTACAGCACGTAGAGGCCCAGCGTCAGGAGGATCGCCCCGACCACCGGCTTGGCCACGTCCGCCGGGAGGTTGGTGAGGATGGTGGCGCCGGCGAACGCCCCGATGGCGCCGGGGACCGCGAGGATGCGCACGATGCGCCAGTCCACGTTGCCCAGCTTGTGGTGGGAGATACCTGAGGCCAGGGTGGTGCCGATCTCCGCGAAGTGCACGGACGCCGAGGCCGCGGCGGGCGCGATCCCGGCCGCGACCAGCAGCGTCGTGGACGTCACGCCGTAGGCCATCCCCAGGGAGCCGTCGATGAGCTGGGCGATGGCGCCGACGACGCCCAGGACGATCAGTGTCTTCACGAGTGCTCCGATTATCTTGTGTGTGGATTAAGTAGACCAACACAGTAGACATTAAAGGGGCGCCAAGCCCAGACCGATCTGTCTACGCGGTGCTGACGTGATGAAGATGTCGTGTCAAGATGAGAATTTTGTGACACAATTGCGGAATTCGCACCGGCTCCGGGTCGGTGCTCTGCGCTGGGGGGCGGGATGGACGGGGTCGGCGAACGGTCGTGTTATGTCCAGGGGGCCGCCGACGGCGCGACCTGGGGGTGTCAGCGATGCGGGGCCACCAGCGGGGTGCCGCCCTCGCGAGGGGCGGCACGGGTCGCGGCCGACGC
>NZ_JAALEF010000317.1:0-2774 GCF_014145245.1 Dietzia sp. B44
CCTCAGATCCCCGTGAACTACCGGGGTTAAGTTACGCATCGCCGGGACCAAGCTAACAGGGCAAACTAATCTCCTTGTCCAGGGGCGGTCAGATTTCGGATGTCTCTGGCAGGGCAGAAGGGGCCAGGCTGGCCGCGAATCACGCGCCAGATCTACCCCCTACAGCTGCCGCGCCACCTCCGAGGCCACCAGCTCCAGGTGGTCAAGGTCGGACATGTCGAGGGCCTGCAGGTAGATGCGCCTCATACCGATCGCCGAGTACCGGCCGATGGTGTCGACCACCTGATCAGGGGTTCCGGCCGCGCCGTTGGCCCGCAGTTCCTCCGGATCCCGCCCGATGGCGCCGGCGCGGCGGGCGAGCTCCGACTCGTTGCGGCCGCAGCACAGCACGAGGGCTGCCGAGCGCACGATCTCCCCCGGCGCCCGGCCGCGTTCGGCGCACGCCTCGTCGACGCGGAGGTACTGGGTGGCCACGGTGTCGACGTCGGCGAAGGGCACGTTGAACTCGTCGGCGAACCGGGCGGCCAGCGCGGGGGTGCGGCGCTTGCCAAAGCCACCGACGATGACCGGCGGCCGCTGTTGCAGCGGCTTGGGCAGGCCGGGCGAGTCGACCAGGTCGGTCCTCTTGCCCCGCACGGTCACCGTCTCCCCCTCGGGGGTCGACCACAGGGTCTCCAGGGCGCCGAGGGTGTCCTCGAGCATGTCGAACCGCTCGCCGATGGGCGGGAACGGGATGCCGTAGGCGGTGTGCTCGTCGTCGTACCACCCGGCGCCCAAGCCGACGTCCAGGCGCCCCCCGGACATCTGATCGACCTGCGCGAGCGAGATCGCCAGCGGGCCGAGGTGCCGGAAGGTCACCGAGGTCAGCAGGGTGCCGAGCCGGATGGAGCTGGTCTCCCGGGCCAGACCGGCCAGGGTGAGCCAGGCGTCGGTGGGACCGGGCAGGCCGCTGACGTCGCCCATCTTGAGGTAGTGGTCCGACCGGAAGAACGCCTCGTAACCCAGGTCCTCTGCCGCGCGGGCGACCGCGAGCTGGTCGGCGTAGGTGGCGCCCTGCTGGGGTTCCACGAAGACGCGCAGCCCGACCTTCCCGTCAGAGGGCAGGTCGGTGGAGGGGCTAGACGCGGTGGCGGAGCTGGGCACCGCGGTGGCGCTGGGCGCGGGCTGGCTGGAGTCGGCTGGCATGACGTCCAGAATGCCTCCGCCCGATCGGGCGTGCCAGTGTGACAGGCCCGTTCGCGTCCCAACCGGGGCTGCATGACGTGAACGACGACGACGCCGGCATCTCCAACCCCCGGTGAGCCCGATCCCGGGTGCCGCTGACCCAGCTCAGGCCCTATCGGCCCACGTCACGTTCTGCAGGCCCTGTTCGCGCTCGCGCCACAGGAACCACGCCCTGTATGACAGAGCGAACCCGGCACACCTCGGCGGCCCCGCGCCACCATCCATCGCGGGGTCATTCCTGCTCGCGTTTTCCCAGGTGGGGTTTCGGCAAATCCATCAGATTCGACCACTCGACGAGTGGGCGGGTCCAGCGCGGCCCGCGCGGCCCGTGCCCTTGTCGCTGGGACGAGCGGGGACGAGCAGCGACGCGCTGGGACGCCCGGAGGCGGCTATCCGCTCGAGCTGGCGAGGCGTCACAGGAGCGCTCACTCCACGCTCACAGCGCGCTGGCGCTCGATCAGCCGCCGTACGCGCTTGACCACAAACCAGACAAACAGGATCGCGATGATCGCCAACACCGCGTTGGA
Organism: Dietzia sp. B44; assembly: GCF_014145245.1. Lineage (NCBI taxonomy): Bacteria > Bacillati > Actinomycetota > Actinomycetes > Mycobacteriales > Dietziaceae > Dietzia > Dietzia sp. B44. Next base: position 1,752 of record NZ_JAALEF010000317.1, read on the forward strand.
CAGCACCCCACTCCACCGCTCCAGAACGGGCTTGATCGCCGGGCCAAAGACGAACCCCGCGCCAATCCAGATCGCGTTCCACACCCCGGATCCGATGAGGGTGTAGGCGGAGAAGTGCAGGACGGGCATTCGGCTGATCCCGGCGGGTATCGAGACGAACGAGCGCACCAGGGGGACGCAGCGCCCCAGCAGCACGGCCACTCCGCCCCACCGCTGGAAGAAGGCTTCCGATTTGTCGAAGTCCTCGTAGTCGAGCAGCGGGATCCTGCCCACCAGGCTCCTGGTGCGATCGCGTCCGAGCGCGGCGCCGACGGCGTACCAGATCCAGGCGCCGATCAGCGCGCCCGCGGTGGCCGCAGCCCAGGCGAGGGAGAAGCTCATCCGCCCCTCGTAGGCGAGGAACCCGGCCCCGGGCAGCACCGCCTCGGACGGGATCGGTGGCAGGAACGTCTCGAGCAGGATCGCCATGCCCACGCCGAGCTCGCCCAGTGTCTCCATGAGATTCAGGACCCATCCGATGAATCCGCTGTACTCGGCCGAGGGTTCGACCGGCGGTGCCGCGGCAAGGGTGATCACATCGATGTCCGTTTCTCCCACGCTCGGGGCCCGCCGAGCGTCTCTGGTCGCGGGGCCGGGTGTCCACGGCCCGGTCGCGGTGCAGCGCATGCCCGGCAACCATTGGAGGATACCGGTTCAGAACCCCGGGTTGGCTGAGAGATTTCCTGTCGTGAACGGCCGAGCGGGCCGGCCGGCGTGGGAGTGGTGCGGCGAGACCACTCGCTCACCAGTGATCGCAGCTACTACTGCACCCGTCCCTTTGGCCGGCACACGCGGCCGTCGCTGCCTTCGCCGCGGATCTGGTGCGCGTGACGCTCGACGGCGATCAGCTCGGGGAGTTCACCGCCGCCACCGAGGACTCCGCGCCGGCGGCGTACAGCGAGGGTTTCGACGACGTGGTGTTCTTCTGCCTTCCCGATCCCGCCACCGGCGAGGTCCACCTCCCCGTGGCCGCGCCGGGCGGCG
>NZ_JAALEF010000318.1:0-2596 GCF_014145245.1 Dietzia sp. B44
GCTCGGGATGATCGGCACTGTGGTCGGACCGGTCCTCGGACCCGTCGGCCTGCTCGGCGCACGCAACACCGCGCGCAGTCCGCGCCGCACGGCCGCCACCTCGGCCGCCGTGCTGGTGGGCGTGACCCTCACCTCGACCATGGTCACCGGGATCGCCCTGCTGGGGCCCGCCATCGAGTCGCGACTGGTCGACCGCGTCCCGCTGGACGTTGCCGTCACCGCACCCGACGGGATGTTGCCCGGCGGGCTGCCCGAGCAACTGGCGGGACTGGACGGGGTGGCGGACTCCCTCGTCGTCGTCGACATGTACGCCCGCGACGACGACGGTAGGCGCACGGTCCTGCGCGTGGCCGATCCGTCCCGGGTGGCACAGGTGATGCGCCGCGAGGTCACCCTTCCCGGCCCGGGCGAGATCGTGCTGCCCGAGTCCTCCCCCGTCGCCGCGGACGCCCGTGACGGCGACACCGTCCGGTTCCGCTTCTTCACCGACGACGACGGACGGGACCTCGTCGTGCGCCGCTCATCCGACCAGTGGGCCCTCGCCGCCCCGGGCAGCGTCCCCGACTGGCCCGTGGCGCACCTGCCGGACGGATCCCCCTGGCCGGAGGGTCAGGAGATCCCGCAGCAGTTCGTCCCGCGCACCGAGCAGTGGCTGCGGATGGACGACGACCTCGAGGGCGGGTCCCTCGAGGCGGCGCTCGACGGGGTGAGGTCGGCGGTGGTGGACGCCGACCCGTCGCTGGCGGTCACCGAGACGTTCGCCTCCCGCGACCAGATCGCGGGCTCCGTCCGGACCGTGCTCACGTCCAGTTCGCTCCTGCTGGCGGTGGCGGTGGCGCTCGCACTGGTGGGAGTGGTCAACACGCTCACGCTCGCGGTCCGGGAGCGGACGCGCGAGATCGGGTTGCTCCGCGGCGTGGGCGTCACCCGGACCGGCGTGTGGCTGATGCTCGTCGCGGAGACCGCACTGGTGGCGGCGAGCGCCTCGGCACTCGGGGTGGTCCTGGGTGCGGCGTTCGGCAGGCTCGGCGCGGTCGCCATGGTGGGCCCCGGGATCGCCGGTAACATCGCGCCACCGGTGACCGATCTGATCACGGTGGGAGTCGGTGGGCTCGGGGCCGCCGTCCTCGCCGCCGCCGTGGCCTCACTCGGCGCGGTCCGCACGCGGGCGGCCGGCATCTGACCCCCGGCATGACGTGTTCCACAGCGTCGACCGGTAGCCATCCTTTGACGGAACTGAGACACTATCGTTATGCAAATTCGGGTGCTCCTGTCCGCCGGCGCGATCGCGCTGGTGGCGGCGTCGTGCGCACAGCCGGATCCGCAGGTCCTGTCTGAAGCCCCGGGGTCCGCCTCTGCCACCGAACTGACCACCGCGGCCGAACCGACCGAGCGCGAGACCCAACCGGGTCGCTTCATCGCGCGGTGCGCGACCGAGGCCGACGGCGGCACCCCCGGGATGACCGTCTTCACGGACGGTAGCCAGAGCGTCACCGACCATTGCCTCAGCCGCTATTACATCGGGGTGCAGCCCGCCCCGGGAGCGCTGTACGTCGCCGACGACGAGACGGGGACCTACGCTCCTCCCCGCCAGCCCGCGACGGGCACCCCGACCACCCAGTGGACTCCGGCCCAGCCGCGGACGGACGTCGGTGTGCAGGATCCGTGGTTCGACGCCGACGAGCCCGACGGGGACCCGGACGAGCCGACGGAGAACGGTCCGGGCGACGGCACCACCGAGGAGACGACACCGGGCACGCCGGTGACCCCACCGGAGGGCACGACGCCGCCGACCACCTCACCGACCAGCCCGCCCACCTCTCCCGGAGGCACGGAGCCCTCCACCCCGGGCGAGGTCGAGACCACCACGACCGGGGGACAGGTCAGCCAACCCACCACCGGATCCACGGAACCGGCGCCGACAGAGGTGCCGACCGCGCCCGGAACCGTCGAGTCCGAACCCCCGGCAGCCCAGAACTCGGTCCTGCCGCCGTTCGGGTGGAGGGGTTCGTTCGGGTCGGAGCAGCTCCCGGCGCTGCCCTGGCCCGCACCGACCAGCTAGGTCAGGCCTCGTCCATCCGACGACGCAGGTCCTCGCGCTTGGCCCGCCGGTCGGCGTCGACCGCCGAGATGTCGGAGTTGATCTCCGCGCGCAGGCGGGTGAACAGGATCATGGACAACGGTAGCGCGACCACCACCGAGAGTATCGCCGCGACGAGCACCGGGACGTCCACCCCGGCGAGGCGGCCGATCCCTATGATGACCAGGGTCAACGCCACGACCATCAGCAGTCTCAACACGGTGTAGAACATCATGTTGCGGGCCAGCCGTGCGCCGGGCCTGGTTCCGGTGGTCACCTGTGCCGGGATTGCCGACTCGTCTCGCTCGCTCATGAACACCAGGATACGTATCGTGGTGTGAAGGAGGTTCGAGTGATCTGGCTGTTCGCACTCATCGGTGTGGTGACCGTGGCAATCCTGCTGTGGCGGGCCTTCGGGCCCGGTTCACGGCCGGCCCCGCCGCGGGTGATCGCACCGGACGACGACCCTGATTTCCTACGGGATCTCGACGGGCGTAAACCCCTGGACCCCTAGCG
>NZ_JAALEF010000318.1:2650-7240 GCF_014145245.1 Dietzia sp. B44
CGCGTGGCTGATCTGCGCCCCGGTCCGGTCGAAGACCTCGGGCTCGCGGCCGATCGGGTCCTCGATGTCCCACGCCGGGTCGTCGGTGTCCACGCCGAGTCGGGCCCGCGCCAGCCCCGCGAGGGTCAGCGCCCGGTCGGCGTCGGCGAGGTGGGCCGCCTCCAGCAGCGTGTAGGTCTTCTTCCACAGCAGCGGGGCCATCTCCTGCACGGCGTCACGGTGGGCCCGTGTCGCGGTGAGGACCAGATCGTGACCCTGCAGGAGTCGCGGCGTGAGCAGACGGGAGGCGAAACCCTCGGCGTCGCCGCCGTGGGCCCCGAGTACCCGGCGGGTCTCGGGGTGGATCGCCACACCGTTGACCGCCCTCGTCCCCGCGGAATCCGCGACCACGTCGACACCCGCGTGCGCGGCTCGCACGGAGAGCAGCCGCTCGGCCAGCGGTGACCGACACATGTTGCCGGTACAGACCGTCATCACCGAGATCGCCATGGCGCAGATCCTAGTGGGAGGCCCCCACGACGACGCCCGGCAGGTCACCGCCCGGAACTCCCGGGCGGGCGTCACTCGCCGCGCCACTGCGGGGCGCGCTTGTCCAGGAACGCGGTCATGCCCTCCTGCGCGTCGCACGTGACCGCGTTGGTGGCCATGGTCTCGGCCATCTCGCGGTACGCCTCGCCCTGCGGGAGGTCGATCTGCCGGTAGAAGGCCTGCTTGCCGATCTGCAGGGTCAACGGGCTGGCGTCGGCGATCCGGGTGGCCAGCTCGTCGACACGGGCCCGGAGCCGGTCGGCGGGGACCGCCTCGTTGACCAGGCCCCACTCGACCGCGGTGGCGGCGTCGATCGTCTCACCGGTCAGGAGCATCTGGAGTGCGCGCTTGCGGCCGATGTTCCGCGAGACCGCCACCATGGGGGTCGAGCAGAACAGGCCGATCCTCACGCCCGGGGTGCCGAACCTCGCGGTGTCGACGGCCACGGCGAGGTCGCAGGTCGCCACGAGCTGACACCCGGCGGCGATGGCGTGGCCCTGCACCTCCGCGATCACGGGCTGGCGGATGGCCTGGATCGACTCCATGAGCTCGACGCAGGTGTCGAAGACCTCACGCTCCTCGTCGAGGGTGCGGTCGATCATCTCGCCGATCTCGTGCCCGGCGGACAGCGCCGGGCCCGACCCGGTCACCACCACCACGCCGCACGACGGGTCGTCACCGAGGTCGCGGATGGCGGCGGTGGCCTCGCGCATCATCCGCAACGACAGGGGGTTGCGGCGCTCGGGCCGGTCGAGGGTCACGCGCGCGATCGGGCCGCTGCGCTCGACGAGGACGTACGGGGTGCTCACTGGGGCCTCCGGGAGGGACGGGAGTGCGTGTCCCCCGGTTCTACCCCGCCGGACGGGTCCGTGGCGCGGGAGTGGGGACCGACGCCCCCGATGGAGGTCGGGACCGCGGCGCCCCGGGGCCACCTCGCCGGGACTACCGGGCCGGGACTACCGGGCCGGGGGTTATCGAGCCGGGACCGGGTGCTCGCCTCCACACCACTTCTCGGCGGGCACGGCCGCCTTGACCTGGTCGACGTGCTGCCCACAGCCGTCCCAGGTGGTCTTGCCGCAGACGGAACAGGCGACGGGATAACACATGGCGTCCTCCTTCATGGGGTTCTCGACCCGACAGGGCGTCGTTCGATACCCCCTAGGGTATGTCAGTCCGCGTTCGGGCGCCACTCCTCGTCCACCCGCGCGGTGGCCTCGCGCAGACGCTCCACGTGAGCCTCGCAGTCCTCCCATCGCGGCAGGCGCCCCGCGGCCGCGACGTCGAGCAGACTCGGGGCGTCGCGGTCCTTCTGGCTCATCACGTGCGTGATCGGGGTGCCGTCGAGCGCGACGGAGGGCCAGTCGATCGCGATGTGGGAGTCGAACGCGTCCACCGCGTGCTCGGCACCCGGTCGCCACCCCTCCGAGCACAGGTACATGACCGTGGACTGCGGCTCCAGCGAGAGGAATCCGTGCGCCACGCCCTCGGGGACGTAGATCGCCCGCTGGTCGCTCGAATCGAGGACCACCCCGGACCACTCACCGAACGTGGGCGACCCCACCCGCACGTCCACCACGACGTCGAACACCGTCCCGGACGGGCACATCACGTACTTGGCCTGCCCGGGCGGCACGTCGGCGTAGTGCAGGCCGCGCAGGACCCCCTCCCCCGAGACCGACACGTTGACCTGTGCGAGGTCGAAACGGTGCCCGGTCAGGCGGCGGAAGGTCGGGTCGGTGAACGCCTCGTGGAAGACCCCGCGGTCGTCCGAGATCCGGCGGGGGGTGATCTCCCACGCCCCCGTCACACTCAGCTCGCGTAGCTGCACCGGCGGTCCCGCCTTCCTGGTCAACTGACTTCGATCCCGCCCACCCTAGCGGGACACGCCGCGGCCGCCCGAGTGCGTCAACCCCTCATGGCGCCGACGATCTGGCCTGCCGTCCACTCCCCGATCAGCAGGCAGTCCATCGCCGAGTCGTGCAGGGCCGCGTCCTCGCGCCACCCGGTCACGACGAACTGGAAGACATAGGTCGCCTCGTCGTCGCTCCATCCCACGATCAGGCTCGAGGTGGCCATCTCGCCGGGCTCGGCCGTGTAGGTGCCGCGGAGGTAGCGGTAGATGCTGCGTACGGCGCCGGCGTCCTCGTCCCCCTCGCCCGCGACCTCCTCCAGCACCGTCCAGTCGGACAGGACCTCCGCGGTGGCGACGATCATGGTCACCGCGTCGTCGGTGGACATCGCGGGCGCCACGCGGGCGCAGGTGGCCACGGCGTTGGGCGAGAAGCCGTCGCGGTGGGCCCCCGGGTCCACGTAGATCACCGCCGACGGCTCCGGCGACTCGATCCGCTGCCACGGCGGGTTGTCCACCCACGTCAGCGGTTGCGCGGCCACCGCCATCGGGGGGCTCGCCTCGAGCGAGCGGCCGGTCGAGGCGCAGAACTCCTGGATGGAGGCCATGTCAGCCCTGCAGTCCCGCGCCGACGATGTGCGCCCCGCCGTCCACGACGAGCGTCTGCCCGGTGATCCAGTGGGCGTCGTCGGAGAGCAGGAACGACACCGGGCCGGCGATGTCGTCCGGCACCCCCAACCGGCCCGCCGGCAGTGCCGCGGACATCTGCTCCTCGCGGCCGGAGTAGAGGGCCTCGGCGAATCGTGTCTTGACCACCCCCGGCGCCACCGCGTTGACGCGGACGGCGGGGCCGACCTCCACCGCGAGTTCCTGCGTCAGGCGCATGACCAGTGCCTTGGTGGCGCCGTACCACCCGATGCCCGGCGAGGGTGCCAGTCCCGCGATCGAGGCCACGTTGACCACCGCCCCGCCGCGCTCACCGAGACCCGAGTGATAGACCTTCTGCGTCCACGCCAGGGTGCCCAGTGCGTTGACCTCGGTGATCTTGCGGGCGGCCGCCAGGTCCACGTCGACCGTCCGACCGAAGACGGGATTGATGCCGGTGTTGTTGACCAGCAGGTCCACCGGCCCGAACGCCTCCTCGGCCCGGGCCACCACCTCGCGCTGGTGATCCTCGTCGTCGGACTTCCCCGCCACCGCGAGCACCCGGTCCGGCGCACCCAGTTCGGCGACCGCCTCGTCGAGGCCCTCCTGCCCGCGGGCGGTGATCACCACGGACGCACCCTCGGACAGCAGTCGCCGCGCGATCCCCAGACCGATCCCACGGCTGGCGCCGGTGACGAGAGCGGTCCTGCCCGCGAAGCGGTCGGGGACGACGGGGCCGGTGCGGGGGGCGGGAAGGGGGGAAGGGCTCACGTGTCGTCTCCTGGTGCGGTTCGGGGCTCTCGGGTGTGCACTGCCAGCCTAGAGGCCGTGTCCCCGTCATACGTTCACGGGATTTTCTCAGCCCGCCCCCAGGGAATACCGGCCGACGGGCGGGACGGGAGTTACAGTCGTCGTCAGGACTCAACCGGCCGTCACGCACGGCGCAACTACCCCAGGGCGTGCCCATGTCACCACTTGATCCACGCGGTGCGGCGGACACCCCCGTGTGCTCGATCCTCGACATCCCGGGGCCCCGCTGGTTCCACCCGGGCGACCCGATCTGGCGTGTCCACGGCGACGCGGCCACCCCGATCGGCGTGACCACCGGACTGCTCATGCTGGCCGCCAACCCCGCCTTCGCGGCCGCGCTCACCGCCGCTGACGCGGTCGAGAACCCCTGGTCCGCGGACGGCTACCTGCACGACCTCATCGAGATCACCACGTTCGGCACGGTCGACGACGCCATGGTGACGATCGAGAACTCACACCGCGACCGCTCCACCTTCTCCGGCACCACCGAGCACGGCCGGTACTACTACGGTTCGGATCCGGAGCTCATGGAGTGGGCGCACGCCGCCATCACGTGGGCACTCCTCGCCGCGTACCAGCGCTTCGCGGCGCGGCCGCTCACCCCGGCCGAGTCCGACCGATACGTCAGCCAGACGGCCGGCATCGGGCACCTGCACGGCTGCCGCGTCTCGCCCACGACCGTCCGCGAACTCGAGCAGCTGCTCCGTTCCTCCCGGGACCGCGCCCGTGCGACCTCCGCGGGTCAGCGGGCCGCGACC
>NZ_JAALEF010000319.1:0-9350 GCF_014145245.1 Dietzia sp. B44
CACTGGCGGAGACTCCGCGATCGCGGCCATGCAGTACTCGTTCCTGCCCAGCCCCCTGGCGTTCGTGGCCGATCGGCAGTCGCCCCAGCGCGCGGGACGCGCCCTGTTCGAGGCGGTGGAGCGCGCCGTCGCGGACGTGCCCGAGGCCCGTCGCCCCGCACTCGTCGCGTTCGGGGAGAGCCTCGGCTCCTTCGGGGGGCAGACCGCCTTCGGTGGTGCCCAGGACATGGTGGCCCGGACCGACGGCGCGCTGTGGGTGGGCACGCCCAACTTCTCACCGCAGTGGTCCTACCTCACCGCCCACCGCGATGCGGGCTCGCCGGAGCGACTACCGGTGATCGACGGCGGTGAGCACGTGCGCTTCGCCGCCGGCGGGCCGGATCTGGATCTCGACGGCGCGCCCTGGTCCTCTCCGCGGATCGTCTACTGGCAGCACGCCTCCGATCCCATCACCTGGTGGTCGCCCGACCTCCTGCTGCAGCGCCCGGACTGGCTGCGGGAGCCACTGGGCCCCGATCTCGACCCGGGGGTGCGGTGGACCCCGTTCGTGACGTTCTGGCAGGTCACCCTGGACATGGTGTTCTCCGCGGAGGTCCCTGCCGGCCACGGTCACACCTTCGGGCCGGACGCCGCGCAGATGTGGGCCCGGATCCTGGACCCCCCGGGCTGGGCCGACGCCGACACCGACCGGGTCCACGACGCGATCGCCGGGGGACGCTACTGACGGGGGTGCTTCCGACCGGTGGGAGTGCTGCTGACCGGTGGGGGTGCTGCTGACCGGCCCCGCCGACGCGGCTGCTACTCCTGGTCCGCGAACTGGGTCTCGTACAGCTCGGTGTACCGCCCACCCGCGGCCAGCAGCTCGGGGTGGGTGCCCGACTCCACCACGCTGCCGCCCTCGAGCACGAGGATGCGGTCGGCGGCGCGCACGGTGGACAGTCGATGGGCGATCACCAGGGACGTCCGGTGGGACATCGCCTCGGTGAGGGCCTCCTGGACCGCGGACTCGTTGGTGGAGTCCAGTGCGCTCGTGGCCTCGTCCAGCACCACCACGGAGGGCTCCGCGATGAGCAGCCTCGCGATGGTCAGGCGCTGCCTCTCGCCACCGGAGAGGCGGTACCCGCGGTCGCCGATGACGGTGTCCAGCCCGTCGGGCAGCGACCGGACCAGCTCCTCCAGCCGCGCCCGGCGCAGGGCGTCCCACACCAGCTCGTCGGTCACCTCCGGACGGGCGAAGGTCAGATTGGACCGGATCGTGTCGTGGAAGAGGTGGCCGTCCTGGGTGACCATGCCCACCGTCCGGCGCAACGACGACGAGGTGACCTCACGCACGTCGAGGCCGGCCACCCGCACCGCCCCCGAGTCCACGTCGTACAGCCGCGGGAGCAGCGACGCGATGGTCGACTTGCCCGCGCCCGACGATCCGACCAGTGCGATCATCTGCCCCGGTTCGGCGTGGAAGCTGACCCCGTGCAGGACCTCCTGCCCGCCGCGGGTGTCGAGTACGGCGACCTCCTCCAGCGAGGCCAGGGAGACCTTGTCGGCCGAGGGGTAGGAGAACCGGACGTCGTCGAACTCGATGGCGGCGGGGCCCTCGGGCACGTCGACGGCGTCGGGGGCGTCCTTGAGCAGCGGGTCCAGGTCCAGGACCTCGAAGACCCGCTCGAAGCTCACGATAGCGGTCACCACGTCCATCGGTGCGTTGGCCAGCGAGGTCAGCGGGCCGTACAGGCGGGTCAGGAGGAGGGCGAGGGCGACGACGGACCCCGCGTCCATCCCGCCGGTGAGGGCGAACCAGCCGCCGACGCCGTAGACCAGCGCGAGGGCCAGGGTGGAGACCAGCGTCAGCGAGTTCATGAACACGCTCATGAGCAGCGCGGTGCGGACCCCGATGCCCCGCACCCGACCCGCGCGGGAGGCGAACTCCGCGGACTCGGCGTCGGGGCGGCCGAACAACTTGACGAGGGTCGCGCCGCCGGCGTTGAAACGCTCTGTCATCTGGTCGTTCATCGACGCGTTGAGGTCGGAGGCCTCGCGACGGAGCCTGGCCAGGCGCCTGCCCACGTAGCGGGCGGGGAAGAGGAACACCGGTAGCAGCAGCACCGACATGAGGGTCAGCTGCCAGTTGATCCCGGCCATCACCACCAGGGTGAGGATGAGCTGGACGAGGTTGGACACGACCCCGGAGAGGGTGTCCGAGAAGGCCCGCTGGGCGCCCAGGACGTCGTTGTTGAGCCGACTCACCAGCGCACCGGTGCGGGTACGCATGAAGAACGCGACCGGCATGGTCTGGACGTGGTCGAACACCGAACGGCGCAGGTCGAGGATCAGACCCTCGCCGATTCGCGCCGACCAGAACCTGGTCACGACGTTGTTGACCGCCTCGACGATGCCGATCACCGCGATGGCGGCGGCGAGGAGGAACACCACCCGTACCGCGGCGCCGTCCACGATCGCGGTGACCACCCGGCCGGCGAGCAGCGGGGTCACCACGGCGAGGGAGGCCCCGAACACGGACAGGATCAGGAACAGGACGATCAACCGGGTGTGCGGTCGCGCGAACTGACCGATCCGGTGGAAGTTCTCGCGGGTGAAGACGCTGCGGTCGAGCGTGATGTTGTTGTTCTCGGCCCGCATCAAGGTGCGCATGGCGGCCTGCTGCATCGTCACGTCCGCCACTCCTCCCGCGTCGGAGTGGATCCGACGACCTGTCGGTACAACTGCGCGGACCGCCCCCGTATTCCGCACCGGCCGGTGGAACGGATGGCCTCGTCGTCGTCCTCCCTGGACAAAATCAGACCCCATGTCTAGACATGGCCCGGGAATTTGTCTAATCTTGTCTCCAGACAGTGGCGTAGGCCACATCACCAGTGATCTTTGGAGGTCGTTGACGATGTCCAGCACCGAGTACATCCGCCCCCGGGGCGCAGACGAGCGTCCCGACCGGGACCCCACGACGGACCCCGCCGCCCGGGACGCCGCCGCCCAGGACACCGCCGCGGTGGGTGACGCCACCGACGCCGCGGTCGAGCCGTACGCGTGGACCGACGCCAAGCGGTACCTGTGGCTGCTCGGCCTGATCCCGGCGATGGGGCTGTTCCTCTCGATGCCGTTCGTCATCGGGTTCAACGGGCTGGGTCTGGGCTGGGCCGCCACCGCCGCGTGGTTCCTGCTCCCCGTCCTGGTCTACGTCGCCATCCCCCTCGGCGACCTGGCGGTCGGAGCCGACGGCCAGAACCCGCCGGACGAGGTGATGGACCGGCTCGAGGCGGACCCCTTCTACCGCTGGTGCACCTACCTGTACATCCCCTTCCAGTACGCGTCCCTCATCGTCGCCTGCTACCTGTGGACCGCCCAGGACCTGTCGTGGCTCGGCTACGACGGCGGGCTCGGGATCGCCGCCTCGATCGGTGTGGCCTGGACGGTGGCCATCACGGGCGGGATCGGGATCAACACCGCGCACGAGCTCGGCCACAAGATCGCCGGGAGCGAGAAGTGGCTGTCCAAGGTCGCCCTGGCCACCACCGGGTACGGACACTTCTTCATCGAGCACAACCGTGGGCACCACGCCCGCGTCGCCACTCCCGAGGACCCGGCCAGCTCGCGCTTCGGCGAGTCGTTCTGGGCGTTCCTGCCGCGCAGCGTCGTGGGATCCGCACGGTCGGCCTGGCACCTCGAGTCCGAGCGGCTCGGTCGCCTGGGCAAGAGCCCGTGGACGATCCGCAACGACAACCTCAACGCGTGGCTCATGACCGTCGTGCTCTTCGGCGGACTGATCGCCGTGTTCGGCTGGGAGGTCGCGCCCTGGCTCCTCGTCCAGGCGGTCTTCGGCTTCTCGCTGCTGGAGGTGGTCAACTACCTGGAGCACTACGGCCTCAAGCGGCAGAAGACCTCCGCCGGCCGCTACCAGCGCTGCCGCCCGGAGCACTCGTGGAACTCCGATCACCTGGTGACCAACATCTTCCTGTACCACCTGCAGCGCCATTCGGATCACCACGCCAACCCGATGCGCCGCTACCAGGTCCTGCGCAGCTTCGAGCAGGCCCCGCAGCTGCCGTCCGGGTACGCCACGATGATGGTCCTGGCCTACGTGCCGCCGCTGTGGCGCAAGGTCATGGACAAGCGGGTGCTGGCCCACTACGACGGTGACATCACCCGGGCCAACATCCAGCCGTCCAAGCGCGAGAAGATCCTCGCCCGCCACGGGGTCGATGCGGCCGCCGCCGGCTCCACCGCGGTGGCGGAGAAGGTGGTCGCGGACACCGACATCGCCGCCGACCAGACGTCGCCGACCGGCGAGTACGTGTGCCCGAACTGCGGGCACCACTACTCCGAGGCGGCCGGCGAGCCGCGTGAGGGATTCCCGCCCGGGACCCCGTGGTCGGCGATCCCCACCACCTGGCGGTGCTCGGACTGCGGCGTCCGCGACAAGGTCGACTTCCTGCCCGTGAAGTAGCCCTCCACCACCCGCGGACGCCAGATCAGGAACAATGGACCTCATGCCGCGCCGCCCCTCCACCAGTGACCGACGCTCCTCCGGGGATTCCCAGGGGGAGCGTTGGTCGCCTCGCCTCACCGTCTTCGACGCGATGCACGAACTGTTGGAGTCCCGTGACTGGTCGGCCGTGACCATGTCCGACGTGGCCAAGGCCGCAGGACTGAGCCGCCAGACGCTCTACAGCACGTTCGGCAACCGTCAGGGCCTGGCCCAGGCGTACGCGCTCCAGCTGTCGGAAACCTTCGCCGGCGAGATCCGGGACTCCATCATCAGGCATCCCGGGCAGATCGAGCTGGCCCTGAGTGAGGGGATCAACGGCTTCCTGCGGTCCAGCAGTCGTGACCCGCTCATCCGGGCGCTCGTGACGGGGGACATCAAGCCGGACCTGCTGCGGCTGATCACCACCGAGGCGGGGCCGCTCATCGAGCGCGCCACCGAGGTGCTCGTGCCGGCCTTGTCCGAGAGCTGGATGCGGATCGAGGCGAGCCAGGCCCGGCTGGCGGCCTCGATCATCGCCCGGATCGGCATCAGCTTCATCTCGCTCCCGCCCGAGGACCCGGACCAGTTGGCCTCGGGCCTGACCGAGGTGATCGCCCCCTACCTGCAGAAGGTCGTGCAGGTCGACCTCCAACACTGAGTCGGCGGCGCCCCGGGGTCGACACCCCGGGGCCAGGTGTCGGGTCCGGTCAGGCACCGTCCCCCACGGTCGACCGCTGGTCCGGGCGACCCGGCACCGCGACGCTCGCCTCGAGGAAGAGCCCGCGGGCCTCGACGCACAGCCGGTCGCCCGCGTGGATGGTCGCCTTGGTCCAGGTCTTGCGGCCGTCCACCTCGTCCACCCACGAGCGGAACGTCAGCGGCCGCAGCAGCGGCGTGGGTGACCGGTAGTCGATCTCGTAGTGGGCCGTCATGCCGTAGCGGCCTCCCCAGTGGTTCGCGAAGCCCATCATGTGGTCGATGATCAGCGCGCTGATCCCTCCGTGGACGCACCCGGGAGGGCCCTGGTAGGCCAGTCCGAGCGTGACCTCCGCCGTCACCGACCCGTCGTCACACCCGGAGAACCGCACCGGCGGGGCGATCGGGTTCTCCGGACCGCCGACGGGGTTGGCCCGGCGGGACCCGGCGCCGGTCCACATGGCCTCCAGCCGACGGGCCGGCTCCGGCACGCGGGGCTCGAGGAGGTCCGCGACCTCGGCCAACCGGTCCGCGATGTCCCCCAGCTCGACCTCCGAGTGGGCGAGCCCGGCGATCGCCTCACGCAGCCTGCGCAGCTCCGCCACCGAACGATCGAGATCCGGATCCGGCGTGGGCAGGTCGGGGACCGCGATCGGATCGAAGGTGTCCCCCAGTCGCTCCCGCATGCTGCTCAACTGGAAGTCGTCCACGCCCTCGATCCTCGGGAGCGGACCTCGGCCGATTTCAGGACTGTCGCTGTCGTTGGTCATACTCTGGAGACTATGTCGACACCCGTCAAAAAGAAGCAGATCGATCCGTCCACGTACGGCCCCTGGGCTCTGGTCGTGGGCGGCAGCGAGGGAGTGGGTGCCGAGATCGCCCTCCGCCTGGCCGACGCCGGCGTCTCCTCCGTGCTGGTCGCCCGCCGGAGCGGACCCCTCGAGGAGACCGCCGAGGCCGTCCGCGCCCGGGGTGTGGAGTGCCGCGTGCTCTCCGTCGACCTCACCGGGCCCGGTGCCGCCGACGGGATCGCCGCCGCCTGCGAGGGACTGGACGTGGGGCTGGTGGTCCTCAACGCCGGGGCCAACACCTACGGCGCGGAGTTCGCCGAGTCGGACATGGAGCGGGTCCAGCAGGTCATCGACCTCAACATCACCTCGCCGCTGGCGGTCATCCGGCACTTCGCCCCCGCGCTCAAGGCCCGCGGCCGGGGCGGCATCGTGGTCATGGGGTCGATGGCCGGCTACCTCGGACACGCGGACATGAGCATCTACTCGGCGGCCAAGGCGTTCAGCCGGGTCTTCGTGGAGGGGCTCTGGCTGGAGATGCGCGAGCACGGGGTCGACGTGGTCGAGGTGATCCTCGGCGTGACCCGGACCCCGGCCATGATCCGCGCCGGTCTGGACATGGATCTCCCGGGCATGACCGTGAGCGAGCCCGCCGACGTCGCCGACGAGGTGCTCGCGTCGATCGGCGAGGGCCCGGTCCACGTCTGCGGCGGGGAGGGCAATCTCAAGGGCGTCGAGTTCAGCTCCGGAGTGGAGCGCGGCCGGATCGTGGCCGGGGCGCACAAGCGGATGAAGGCCCTACGCGGCGAGGGCTGAGCGGCTCCACCGACGCGTCGCGTCCCCGCCCCCCGGGACCCCGGACGCCGGCCCGCTCAACCCGGGACCGGACGCCGGCCCGCTCAGCCCGGTCAGCCCTCGATGGGACGGTCCCGCTGCGCGTCCGAGATCCCCCTGGGTTCGATGAACAACGCCTCGGCGCGCGCGCACAGCGTCTCGCCGGTGTACACGGTGGCGCTGGCCCAGATCTTGCGGCCCTCCACGCGGTCCTGTCGCGCCTCGAACCGCAACGGGGCGTACAGCGGGGTCGGCGAGATGTAGCTGACCCTCAGGTCCGCGGTCAGGCCGACGCTCTTGGCGGCGGCGTTGGCCAGGCCCAGCATCTCGTCGAAGACCAGCGCGACGATCCCCCCGTGCACGCACCCGGGAGGGCCCTGGTACTCGATGCCCAGTCGCAGATCCGCCCGCACGGTCGCGTCGGGCAGAACTACCGGCTCGAGCGGCGGGGAGACCGGGTTACGGCTGCCGATCGCGGGGTTGGAGGCGAGATGCTCCGGAACGCCCCAGGTCGCGTAGTCGGAGGGGCGCACCATGGTGCCGACGGCCTCGAGATGGTCGGCGAGCTCCCGGACGGTCCTGACGGCGTCGTGGACGTCGTCGAAGCGCGACCCCGCCACGAGTCCCCGCACCCGGCGCAGTTCTCGGGCCAGGTCGGTGGACCCGGAGGCGTCGTCGTCCTGGCGCAGGAACGGGGCCCCCTCCTCGCCGGCCGAGGCGGGATCGGTCGTACCGAAGGGGCGGTCGTCGGTGGCGGAGGTATCGGTGGTCACGAAAACCGAATCTACTCCGCATTCACCCGGTCACCGCCGGTCACCCTCCCGCGAGGCGGCGCCGGTTCTCCAGGAGCAGGCCGCCGGGTTCGACGAACATGCCCTCGGCGGTCGCGCACAGTCGATCGCCCGCGTGGATGGCGCCCTGCGCCCAGATCTTGCGCCCCTCCACTCTGACCTGCCGACCGGTCACCACGATCGGCTCGAGGACGGGGGTGGGGCTGCGGTAGTCGACGTCCAGGTAGACGGTCATCCCGGTGGTACCGGCGTGGAAGTTCGCCCGGCCCAGCACCACGTCGAACAGCAGCGAGACCACTCCGCCGTGCACGCACGCGGGCGGGCCCTGGTACTCCAGACCCAGCGTCACCTCGCCGCGGAGGGTCCCGTCGGCCAGGATGTCGAACCCGATCGGCGGGGCGAGGGCGTTGGAGCGGCCCACCACCGGGCAGTTGGTGACGTAGTCACCCGACGACCACGTGACCGCCTGCCTGCGCTCCGTGCTCGCCGAGGCGGCCTCCAGCCGGTCGGCCACCTCGCGCAGCCGGTCGGTCAGCGGGGCCAGGTCGGTGTCGAACAACCCCCCGGTGGTCAGCGCGCGGATACGACGCACCTGCTCCACCAGCGCGTAGAGGCCGGCCTCGTCGTCGTCGACCTCGTCGATCCGTTCCCCGCCCCCGCGTGACGGGTGCAGCGGACCCGTCTCCACCACGGGTCGTGCCCGCCGCGGGACGGCCACCGGACCGGTGGCCCCGCCACCCGGGTGATCGGTCACTACCCGGTCCCCTGCGCCGCCCCGCGACCGGCGCGGCGGCCGAAGAACGAGCCGTCGCCCAGGGACGTGCCGGAGATGTAGCCCTCGCCGTGCAGGCCGTGGGTGCAGCGGCCGGCGGCGAACAGGCCGGGGATCGCCTCACCCGCGCGGTCCAGCACCCTCGACTGCAGGTCCGTGTGCAGCCCGCCCAGGGTGAATCCCTGTGGTTTGAGGGGGAGTCCGTTGAACGAGTCCGGGCCGCCCGCCCCGGTGGGGTAGGCGCCGAACGGGGGCTCGAGCGGGCGGACCCAGCGTGAGCTCTTCCCGAACTGGGGATCCTGGCCGTCGCGCGCACCGGCGTTGTAGCGGCGGAGGGTGTCGGCCAGAGCCTCCGCCGGCAGCCCGCAGTCCGCGGCGAGTTCCTCGATGGTCTCCGCGGCGTGCATGGGCTGCATCCCCCACAATTCGCTCTCCGGGACGTCCTCGATGCCCTTCTCGTCGATGATCACCCACACCGGCGGCCGGCGGTGGTGCACGGCCGCGTGGCAGTACAGGCCCGGGTAGACCTCCTCGTTGATGAAGCGCTGGCCGTCGCCGTCCACGAGCATCGCCCCCACCGCCAGCCGCGGGATGATGAGCATCGCCGTCTCGGTCTGGTGCATGCGGCGCACGGCGGCGCCGACGTCCATGCCCATCTCGATCCCGGAGCCGTCGTCGCGGCCGTCGGAGACCTTGTCCTTGCCCACCTGCTGCGGAGCCCACTGCTCGAGCATGCGGTCGTTGTCGACGAACCCGCCGGTCGCCAGGACCACCCCGCGCGTGGCGCGGTACTCGCGCTCCTCGCCGAACTCGGTCGCCCGCACGCCCACCACCCGGCCGTCGGCGACGATCAGCGATCGCGCCCTGACATCGCAGTGCAGCGTCACGCCGGCCTTCCGCGCGGTGGCCACCAGGGCGTCCATCAGCACGTTGCCGGCGAAGTTCGGGGCGGGCGGGCGATGTCCTCGCGCCGCGGGCCGCGCGATCGAGGA
>NZ_JAALEF010000320.1:0-2938 GCF_014145245.1 Dietzia sp. B44
GACCGAGGCCCCCGCGGCCGAGGCCGAGGCCGCTGCGACGGAGGCCCCCGCGGCCGAGTCCACCGAGGCCTGATCTCCCACCACCAGCTCGAGCACGTCGGGCCCGGCCGCCCACGATCCCCACGCGGGATCTCCCGGGGGCCGGGCCCGACGTGTCGGTGACGGTGGGCGAGGGGTCCCCCGGCGCCGAGGCGTCTAGGGTGGAGTCGATCGCGCCCGCCGGCCGACGTCAACAACTTCCGACACATCACGAACTCTTTTAGGAGGGTCGCCCCACCATGGCGAACTACACCGCTGCCGACGTCAAGCGTCTGCGTGAGCTCACCGGCTCCGGGATGATGGACTGCAAGAAGGCACTCGAGGAGACCGACGGCGACTTCGACAAGGCCGTCGAGGTCCTGCGCATCAAGGGCGCCAAGGACGTGGGCAAGCGTGCAGAGCGCACCACCGCCGAGGGCCTGGTCGCCGTCAAGGACGGTGTCATGATCGAACTCAACTCCGAGACCGACTTCGTGGCGAAGAGCGCCGAGTTCATCGCGCTGGCCGACAAGATCGTCGACGTCGCCGCCTCCCAGGGCATCTCCGACCTCGACGCCCTCAACGGCGCCGAGCTCGACGGGTCGACGGTCGCCGACGCGGTGGTCTCGTTCTCCGCCAAGTCCGGCGAGAAGCTGGTCCTGCGTCGCGTGGGCAAGCTCGACGGCCCCGTCGCGGTCTACCTCCACAAGCGCTCCTCCGACCTCCCGCCGGCCGTCGGCGTGATGGTGGCCTACCAGGGCGAGGGCGAGTCCGCCGAGGCCGCCGCCCGCTCGGCCGCCATGCAGATCGCCGCGCTCAAGGCGCAGTACGTCTCGCGCGACGAGGTGCCCGCCGAGATCGTGGCCAAGGAGCGCGAGATCGCGGAGGCCACCGCCCGCGAGGAGGGCAAGCCCGAGCAGGCTCTGCAGAAGATCGTCGAGGGTCGTCTCAACGGCTTCTACAAGGACGTCGTCCTCCTGGACCAGCCGTCCGTCACCGACAGCAAGAAGACCGTCGGCGCGCTCCTCACCGAGGCCGGCGCCACGGTGACGGCCTTCCTCCGTTTCGAGGTCGGCCAGGCCTGATCCGCCCCTGGTACCCGCGCTCGCGGGTACTCCTCCGACGGCGGCACCCGGACTCCCGGGTGCCGCCGTCGGCGCGTGTCCGACCGGCCCCGTACGCGGGCGCGCGGGCTGCGGTGTGGCGGCGGTGGCGATAGGGCAGAATAGACGAGGTCCCACCAAGGGCCGTACGGCTTCTCGACGACGACGTCGGGGGCGTTGACGCACGAGACGGGCGTGATCCGTCCGGGACGAGGAGAGCGATGACCGACCCGCGGGACGGCTACAAGCGTGTGATGCTCAAGCTGGGCGGAGAGATGTTCGGCGGGGGCGGCGTGGGGATCGACCCCGATGTGGTCCAGTCGGTCGCCAGGCAGATCGCCGAGGTGTCCCGCACGGGCGCGCAGATCGCGATCGTCATCGGCGGCGGGAACTTCTTCCGCGGCGCCCAGTTGCAGCAGCGTGGCCTCGACCGCGCACGGAGCGACTACATGGGGATGCTCGGCACCGTCATGAACTGTCTGGCGCTGCAGGACTTCCTCGAGCAGGAGGGCGTGTCCACGCGGGTGCAGACCGCCATCCACATGGGTCAGGTCGCGGAACCGTACATCCCCCTTCGTGCCGAGAGGCATCTGGAGAAGGGGCGTGTGGTGATCTTCGGCGCGGGCATGGGAATGCCCTACTTCTCCACCGACACGACAGCCGCCCAACGGGCGCTCGAGATCAAGGCCGAGGTGCTGTTGATGGCCAAGGCCGTCGACGGGGTCTACTCCGACGACCCGCGGACCAACCCCGACGCCGAACTCTTCGCACGGATCGAGCACCGCGAGTGCCTGGAACGGGGACTGAAGGTCGCCGACACGACCGCGTTCAGCCTCTGCATGGACAACAAGATGCCCATCCTGGTTTTCAACCTCCTCACCGAGGGCAACATCGCGCGCGCCGTCGCCGGTGAGGAGATCGGGACCCTGGTCAGCAGCCCGGCCTGAGGCGCGGGATCCGCGCCCCTCATCCACGTAGAGAACGGAAGACAACACATGATCGACGACACCCTGCTCGAGGCCGAGGAGAAGATGGAGAAGGCCGTGGAGCACGTCCGTGACGAGCTCGCCGCCATCCGTACCGGTCGCGCCAACCCCGGCATGTTCAACCGGGTGCTCTGCGAGTACTACGGGACCCTGACCCCCATCACCCAGATGGCGAGTATCGCGGTGCCCGAGCCCCGGATGCTCATCATCAAGCCGTACGAGATGTCCCAGATCGGTCCGATCGAGAACGCCATCCGGAACTCGGATCTCGGCGTCAACCCGACCAACGACGGCCAGGTTCTGCGCGTGACGGTCCCACAGCTCACCGAGGAGCGCCGGCGCGATCTGGTCAAGCAGGCCAAGTCGAAGGCCGAGGACGGTCGTATCGCGCTCCGAGGTGTCCGGCGTAAGGCGATGGACGAGCTCAAGCGCATCGTCAAGGACGGCGAGGCCGGCGAGGACGAGGTCAACGCCGCCGAGAAGGAACTCGACAAGCTCACCCATCGGTACGTGGCCGACGTGGACGAGCTCGTCAAGGCCAAGGAAGGCGAGTTGATGGAGGTCTGATCTCCCAGCACCCGCCGACCCACCCCCGAGACTCGAGGAGAATGTGGTGGACACCGCCCCGCCCGGCCCACCCGGGCCCACAGCCGCGGCCGCGGCTCCGCCGTCGCGGGCGGGAAGGGACCTGACCCGCGCCATCCCGGTGGGCGTCGGGCTCGGGGCTCTGGTGATCGCGAGTATCGCGTTCAACCCCAGGGCCTGGTACCTGGTCGCGGCCGGTGCCGTGGCCATCGGGACCTGGGAGGTGTTCAAGCGGCTGCGGCAGGA
>NZ_JAALEF010000320.1:2983-5381 GCF_014145245.1 Dietzia sp. B44
GCCCCTGCTCCTCGGTGGACAGGCGATGGTCTGGGCCGGGTTCTTCGCCGAGGCCAAGGGCGCCTTCGCCGCGTTCGCCGCCACCACCGTCCTGGTCCTGGTCTGGCGCCTCCTGATGGCGGGGCTGACCACGGCCCCACAGAACTATCTCCGTGACGTCTCGGTGGCCCTGTTCGTCCTGGTGTGGATCGCGGTCCCGGGCGCTCTCGGCGCCATGCTCGCGGACGGCGACCACGGGGCGCAGCGTGTCGTCGCCCTGATCCTGTTGGTGGTGTGTTCGGACGTCGGGGGATACGTCACCGGCGTGCTGTTCGGCAGACACCCGATGGCGCCCGCGGTGAGCCCCAAGAAGTCGTGGGAGGGCTTCGCCGGATCGATGGTGTTCGCCATCATCGGCGGGGCGCTCGTGGTGGTGCTGCTGTTCGACGACAACTTCCTCAAGGGCGTCCTGCTCGGCGTCCTCACCGTCTTCACGGCGACCCTGGGCGACCTCATCGAGTCACAGGTCAAGCGGGACCTGGGCATCAAGGACATGGGCACCATGCTGCCCGGCCACGGCGGCTTCATGGACCGCCTCGACTCGGTCCTGCCCACCGCCGTCGTGGTGTGGATCATCTTCACCTACGTCGTCCCGACCTGAGCGTGCGGGGGCGCGCTCACCGGCGGTCGGCCGTGGGGACGACACCCCTCAGTGGTGGCGGGCCGACACCTTGCGCGCCTTCCGGGCGCGCATCCGCAGCTGCAGGATCCGGAATCCGGCGAACAGCGCCATGATCAGCGCGCCGGCGATGGCGGCGAACAGGATCAGGACCCCCAGGGGGAGGCTGAACTCCAGCCCCAGATACCGCACGCCCGTGGACGTGGTGTTCTGCGCGATGAAGATCAGCAACAGGATCGTCACCAGGGCGCCGAGGACCAGTCCCACCCAGGCCGACCCCAGCTTGCCGCCGTGGGTGTCCATGACGTCGTCGTCGTGGCTCCCGCGTCCACCGCGTGAGTCCCCGGCGGGGACCGTCGCAGGAGCCGAGGCGTGGGTGTCCTCGACCGGCGCGATCTCCGCTGCTCCGGCGGTGTGGTCGGTGTGCTGGGGATCAACTGGTTCGTGCGAACGCGTGGCCATGGGAGGACTCTATTCCCTCACCGGCGCCGACGGCATCCGCTGGCGGTGTGTCGTGCGGTCCGGTTTCTGACACAATGGCAGCCATCATGGTTGAACCACTACCCCTCGTCTTCGACGCCCCCCGCCGGGGTCTTCCGCCTCGTCACTTCGCCGACCTCGACGCAGAGGGCCGGGCTGCGGCGATGAGCGAACTGGGGGTCCCCGCCTTCCGGGGGAAGCAGCTCGCCAACCAGTACTTCGGACGACTCGAGGCCGACCCCGCGGAGATGACGGACCTCCCGGTCGGTCTGCGTGAACAGATCGGTTCCGAGTTGTTCCCGCGCCTGGCCTCCTCGGTCCGGCACATCTCCGCCGACGGGGGCACCACGCGCAAGACGTTGTGGAAGCTGCACGACGGCTCGCTGGTGGAGAGCGTGCTCATGCGCTACCCGGACCGGGCGACGCTGTGCATCTCCAGCCAGGCCGGGTGCGGCATGGCGTGCCCGTTCTGCGCCACCGGCCAGGCCGGGCTCGACCGCAACCTCTCGGCCGCCGAGATCCTCGAGCAGGTGCGCGAGGCCGCCCGGGCGATGCGGGACGGCGAGGTCCCCGGCGGCCCGGGACGACTGTCCAACGTGGTGTTCATGGGGATGGGTGAGCCGCTGGCCAACTACAAGCGGGTCCTCACGGCTGTCCGGGGGATCGTCTCGCCGCCGCCGTCCGGGTTCGGATTGTCCCAGCGTTCGGTCACGGTCTCGACGGTCGGAGTCGTCCCCGCGATCCATCGCCTCGCGGAGGAGGGACTCCAGGTGACCCTGGCGGTCTCGCTGCACACCCCTGACGACGAACTGCGCGACACCCTCGTGCCGGTCAACAACCGGTGGCCCGTCTCCGAGGTCATGGACGCCGCGCGGCACTACGCCGACGCCACGGGCCGGCGGGTGTCGATCGAGTACGCGTTGATCCGCGATGTGAACGACCAGACGTGGCGCGGGGAGATGCTCGGTCGGCTGCTCGTACAGCGCCTCGGGCCCATGGCCCACGTCAACCTGATCCCTCTCAACCCGACTCCGGGCAGCGAGTGGGACGCCAGCCCGAAGCCCCAGCAGGACGCGTTCGTCGCCGCGGTCCAGCAGTCCGGTGTCTCCTGCACCGTCCGGGACACCCGTGGGCAGGAGATCGCCGCCGCCTGCGGCCAGCTCGCCGCCGAAGGCTGAGCTCCGAGGGCCGATCACCGTGAGGTGGGCCCGGGCCGTCCCCGATCACGGACGAGGCCGCCGCCCGCGGATGTCGCGGGCG
>NZ_JAALEF010000321.1:0-3631 GCF_014145245.1 Dietzia sp. B44
GACCACCGCGATCGCGGGTCTGGCCACGGTGAGTCTGCTGCTGGGGGCCCTGTTGCTGGCGGGCTCCAGGCGCCGCGGCTGAGCCGCGAAAGTGCCGTGGCGGCTGAGCCGCGAAAGTGCCCTGGCTGCTGAGCCGCGGGCCGGGCTCAGCTCGTCGTCATCGAGCCGCCGTCATCTCCGCGCACCGATCCCACAGGGCCGCCGCGACCGCGCGGTCGTGCGAGGCGCGGGTGGAGTCGACGATCTTCGGGTATCCGCTGAGCTCACCGAAGCCGTCGGGACCCACGTACGCGCCGCCGGGAACGGAGTCGACGGTGGCGGCGTAGAGCTGGGGCAGGGCCCCGCGCTCGGCCGGCTGGACGAGGAACGGGACCTTCTCCGCGACCCGCATCATCATGTCCTGGACCCGGCTGCCGCTGCGGTACTGGAGATTGGTGGCCGAGTACCCGGGGTGGGCGGCCACGGCCTTCAGCGGTGACCCCGCCGCGTCGAACCGACGCTGCTGCTCGTAGGCCAGCATGACGCAGGCGAGCTTGGTGGCCGCGTAGACCCCCATCGGCGAGTACTTGCGGCGGGTCCAGTCGAGGTCGTCCGGATCGACGGTGCCCCTCTTGTGCATCATCGAGCCGAGCCACACCACCCGGTCGGTGAGCACGGGGACGAGCTGCTCGGTGAGCGCGAAGTGGCCGAGCACGTTCACCCCGAACTGCATCTCGTGGCCCTGGGCCGTGCGCGACTGCGGGATGTTCATCAGTCCGGCGTTGTTGATCAGCACATCGGGTCGGTGGTCGGCCAGCACCCGACCGGCGGAGCGGACCGAGTCCAGATCGGCCAGATCCAGCTGGACGACCTCCGCCCGATCCGGGTGCGCCAGGCCGGCCCGGGCGGCCTCGGCGCGGGTGGTGTCCCGGCACGCCATCAGAACCCGGGCTCCCGCCGCGGTGAGCGCCCGGGTGGACTCGAGCCCGAGGCCGGCGTTGGCGCCGGTGATGACGAAGGTCCGGCCCGTCTGGTCATGGATGTCGGCTGTGGTCCATCGACTGGTCATGCGTCCAGGGTACGCACGACCGGCCTCTCGTCGGCCGAGTCGCGCGCCCGGAATGGACCGTCCGGGGCGCGTGACCGGTCGCGATCCGGACGAACACGCAGCGCAACCCGGGAGCGGATCGGTGAGGGACTACCGGGATCAGTCCCACGTGGCGGTGTCGGGGGTCCACACCGTGCGCGCGGGCGTCGGCCTCGACAGCGGCTTCGACCCACCGGGCCAGGCCCGGCTCGAGCGAGTCGTACGTCTCGCTGAAGCGAGGGTCCTGCCGGTACATGCGCGCCAGCAGCACCTGCATCGAGCGCGTGCAGTCGTAGAACGTCGAGATCGACGCACGATGCCGCTCGACCAGCTCCGCGGCCCGGGGTGAGGCGGGGTCAACCCCGGCCCGCTTGGCTGCGGCCAGGTCGGCGTTGAGCGAATCCGTCTCGGCCTTGACCCGGCGCCAGTCCTCCTTGGACATCGTGCTCGTGCGCTGTCGCGACTGTTCCCACTGCGGGGTGTCGCCCCACTGCTGCTGCGCCTCGGCCTGCCAGTCCTCGTTCCAGTCGGTGCCGAAGATCTCGGCCCGATCCGCGGGTGTCAGTGGTGTGTTCACGGCGATCGCCTCCTTCAGGCGGTCTACTGCGGAGACCATCTCCTGCAGGTGCGAGATGCGGTCGAGGAGCAGCTCGCGCTGCCGGGACAGGTGGGCGCCCTCGTCGACGTCGGGGTCGTCGAGCAGCACCCCGATCTGCGCCAGCGGGAGGCCCAGCTCGCGGTAGACCAGGATCCGGTGGATGCGCGCGACGTCGTCGTCGTCGTACACGCGGTAGTCCGACCACGTCCGTCCACTCGCCGGCGCCAGCCCGATCCGGTCCCAGTGGTGCAGGGTCCGGACGCTGACGCCGACGAGGTCGGCGACCGCGCCCACGGTGAGCCCGTCACTGCTCGTCATCGCTCCAGCATCTCTCACATCGACCACCCTGGGCCCTGACGCGACGTCAGGGTCAAGGGCGAGTCGGTACCGCGTCGGCTTACTCGTCGGTAACATCGGGGCATGAGCCGACCCACGCCCCGTGTCTACGACCGACTCCGCGACCTCGTCGCGATCCCCGAATTCCGTTCCGATCCCTCGAGTCGGGAGTCAGCCGTCATCGAGGAGGTCTTCACCGGCGAGCCGCTCGCCGAGATCCCCGTGGGCACCGCCGACGACGTGCTGGCGGCCGTCGAGCGGGCCCGCGCCGCCCAGATCGCGTGGGCCGACCGCGAGCCCGCGGACCGCGTCGCCGTGCTCAAGCGCTTCGCCTCCCTGGTCATGCGCGATCGCGAGCAGCTCATGGACATCGTCCAGGCGGAGACCGGGAAGAGCCGGGCCTCGGCGCAGGAGGAGGTCCTGGACTGCCTCATCACCGCACGTCACTACGCCAAGACGGCCCCGGGGCTGCTCGCCCCCAAGCGGGTCCAGGGCATGCTGCCGGGCCTGACCAAGGCCGTGGTCCGACGCCACCCCAAGGGCGTCGTGGGTGTGATCGCGCCGTGGAACTACCCGCTCAACCTCGCCGCCACGGACGCACTGGCGGCCCTGGCCGCGGGTAACGCCGTGGTGATCAAGCCCGCCTCCATCACGCCGTTCTGCGCCCTGGCCGCAGCGGACCTGCTGTACCGCGCGGGTCTGCCCCGCGACCTGTTCCAGGTGGTCCCCGGTTCGGGCCGCACCGTCGGCGGGGCGATCGTGGAGAACGTGGACTACCTCATGTTCACCGGCTCCACGGCCACCGGCCGCACGCTCGGTCGCCAGTGCGGCGAGCGGCTCATCGGGTTCTCCGCCGAGCTCGGCGGCAAGAACGCCATGATCGTCGCGGCGGGCGCCGACCTCGACGAGGTGGCCGAGGTGGCAACCCGCGCGTTCTTCTCCAACTCCGGCCAGCTCTGCATCTCGGTGGAGCGCGTGTACGTGGAGAGGTCGGTGGCCCCCCAGCTCATCGAGAAGCTCACCGCCCGCGTCCGGTCCATGAGTGTGGGCCCGGGCTACGACTTCGAGGCGGAGATGGGCAGCCTGATCTCCCGGGATCAACTGGACACCGTGACCGCCCACGTCGACGACGCCGTGGCCAAGGGCGCCCGCGTCCTGGCCGGCGGTCGCCCCCGCCCGGATCTCGGCCCCCTGTTCTACGAGCCGACACTGCTGGCCGACGTCCCGGAGGACGCCACCTGCTTCGGCGAGGAGACGTTCGGCCCGGTCGTGTCGATCTACCCGGTCGACTCGGTGGACGAGGCCGTGGCCAAGGCCAACGACACCGAGTACGGGCTCAACTCCTCGGTGTTCGCCGCGTCGGACTCGGAGGGCGAGGAGATCGCCGCGCGGCTGCGGACCGGCACCGTCAACGTCGGTGAGGGCTACGTGGCCGGCTGGGGTTCGGTCGCGGGTCCGATGGGCGGCATGGGCGCCTCCGGCGTCGGCCGCAGGCACGGCGACGAGGGCCTGCTCAAGTACACCGAGGCGCAGACCATCGCCACGCAGCGCGTCATGCACCTGGGCGGGCCGTCGTTCCTGCCCCGCACGCGGTGGCACAAGATGCTCGCCCCCGCGACGGACGCGATGCG
>NZ_JAALEF010000322.1:0-2735 GCF_014145245.1 Dietzia sp. B44
CGCATGTCCCGACCGCCACCCGCCGGCTCCTCGCCCGGGGCCGCCCCAGCGCCGAGAACGCCACGGGCGACATCGTCGTCGGACCGGTACTTCAGGAGAGCGGCGGACAGGACCCAGCCGAGCTCCGGGCCGTCTCCACCCCACACCGACGCGGCGCGCGCCGCGTCCACCACCTCGGAGATCGACGGGGCCTTGCGCAGGGGCAGCTCGCGCAGGCGGCGTGCCTTGTCCACCACGTCGGCCGCCACCGACTCCGGCACCTCCGGAGCGCGGGACCGGACGATCTCCGTCTCCCGCGCGGCGTCCGGGAAGTCCACGTGGAAGTGCAGGCACCGGCGCTTGAGGGCACTGGACAGCTCCCGGGTGTCGTTCGAGGTGAGCACCACCCAGGGCGTCGTGCGTGCGCGGTAGGTGCCGAGCTCCGGGATCGTCACCTGCTTCTCCGCGAGCACCTCGAGCAGCATCGCCTCGAGCGACTCCTCCGTGCGGTCGATCTCGTCGATGAGCAGGACCACCGGGTCCTCGGACGTGATCGCCTCGAGCAACGGCCTGGTCACCAGGAAGTCCTCGCCGTGGATCCCCACCTCCATCTCCGCCAGCGCGGCCGAGGCCGCGGCGAGATCCTCGTGCACCGCCAGTTCCGCCGTGATCCGGTCCCGGAGCATCTGGACGTGGAGCAGCTGCTTGGCGTAGTCCCACTCGTACAGCGCCCGGGCGTCGTCGAGCCCCTCGTAGCACTGCAGCCGGACCAACCGACGGCCGAACGCGGAGGCCAGCGACTTGGCCAGCTCGGTCTTGCCCACACCGGCCGGCCCCTCCAGCAGCAGCGGCCTGTCGAGGACCGTCGCCAGGTGCACGACCGTCGCCAGCTCACGGTCGACGATGTACCCCGTCCCGCGGAGGGCCTCCGCCAGGACGTCGACGTCGATCACCGCGTCCGCGGGACCCACCTCGTCGGAACTCAGGTCGTCGGGGTGATCCTCGATGACATCCATGGTCGGGCCCTTTCCGTTCTCGGGAGATGGTGGTGTCCCCCGGGGACGGGCGGGACGGATCCGCTCGCCCGCCCCCGGGGACGTCCTGGTGGGGTGCCGCGCCGACCGGTCAGTACGACCCGGTCATGGCGTGCTCGACCATCGGGATCAGCGACTCGACCGTGGACTCACGCGGGTTGCCCGGGGTGCACGCGTCCCCCATCATGTGCTCGGCGATCCGGCGGATGTTCTCCGCCGAGGTGTCGATCCTGTCGCCCTTGCCCTTGTACTTGCCCGTGTCCATCTGGTTCTTCTCGTACAGCCCGGGCGTGATCTGGCTGAAGTTGTCCGGGATGCCGACGTCCTTCGACAACCGGATGGCGGCCTCCACCGCCGCGTCGGCGGCCTGGACGGTCGTCATGTTGCGGGTGTCCACGCCCATCTGCGGCGCGAGTTCGGCGTAGCGCTGGTAGCGCGACGGCAGGTTGTACTCCCACACCCGGGGCAGCGCGATGGCGTTGTTCAGACCGTGGTGCGTGTCGTAGTACGCGCTGATCGCGTGGGACATCGAGTGGATCATGCCCAGGCCGCCCGAGTTGAACGCCTGCGTCGCGATGTACTGCGCGTTCATCATGCCGGTTCGGGCCTCGAGGTTGCGGGGGTCGTACACGGCCGTCGTGAGGTTGTCCGCCACGAGCTTGGTCGCGTACAACGCGTTGCCCAGCGACGGGGCGAAGTCGAGCCGGGACACGTACGGCTCCGAGCAGTGCGCGAGGACGTCGAAACCGCAGTACGCGGTGAAGTGCTGCGGGCAGGAGTAGTAGAGGAGCGGGTCGTCCATCGCCAGCGAGACCAGGCTGGCGTCGTCGAACGCGACCCACTTGTGCGGGTGGTCCATGTCCGAGGTGTCCGTGATCACGTACGCCCACGAGGTCTCCGCGCCGGTGCCCGCCGTGGTGGACACCGCGATGTGCGGCGGGTTCTCGAAGTTGGTGGACTTGGAGAAGCCCTGGAACTCGTTGATGTCGCGGCCGTCGTGGGCGATCACCACGCGGGCGCCCTTGGCGGCGTCATGACTGGAGCCGCCGCCCACCGAGATGATGCCGTCGCACTTCTCCGAGTTGTAGAGCGCGGCGGCGTCCATGACGTTGTAGTCCTTGGGGTTGGACTCGACCTTGTCGAAGACGACGACGTCGAGGCCCTGGTACTCGATCTTGCCCTTGAGCTCCTCGATGATGCCCGAGCCGCGCAGTCCGGTGGTCATGATGAGGACCCGGGTCATCCCCAGCTTCTTGGCCTCCACGCCGAGGATGTCGTGTGCACCCACCCCCAACAGTGCCTTGGGGAGAGGGTGGAACTCCTTGATCGGCATGTCCCAGATCTGATTCAGTTCGATCGCCATCGTGCGCCTCCTGCTCGAGCGACCCCCACCATCGGCGGGGCGGTGATTGTGACACCGATCACTCTTGTCCGGCGGGCGCCCCGTCCGGAACAGCTACCGCGGGGTTCTGCCCACCCGGCGCACCGGGGACGGTCCGGATGGCACCGATGCACCTACCCGAGTGGACGGGTCGAGCCCGGTTCGGTGCCGACCGCCGCCTCCGCGCCCCTCACGCCCCGAAGCGCTGATCGAGGACACGACACCGCGCCTCGGCCGCCGCGATCGTCGAGGCGTCCGCGTACCGCGACCGGGCCAGGCTCCGCCATGCGGCGAGATCCTCACGCCCGGCGCCGCCGACCCAGGCCCTGAGCACGGGGAGA
>NZ_JAALEF010000028.1:0-2928 GCF_014145245.1 Dietzia sp. B44
CCTCGCCCGCGGCCTCCGCCTCCGCGGCGGCCTCCGCGATGGCCCTGCGCCGCTCGTTCTCCTCGAACGGGTCCTGCAACGCGGAACGCTGCACCGCGTCGATGCTTCCGGCCAGTGCGCCGGGGAGCTCGGTGCCGGCGTCGGCGGCGGCGTCCTCGAGGAACCCGCCGGCCTCGGCCGAGCCCACCACCACGTCGTTCCAGAACGTCAGCTCGTGCGGGTAGAGCTCTCCGGCCTCCTGGCGCTCGGCCAGGGCGGCGAAGAACCCGCCGGCGAACTGCACGCTGAGGACCGGGAAGATGTACTCGGGGATCGAGAGCGAGCCGAGCCCGATGGTGCCCGACCCGATCGAGCCGGTCGGGTTGACGTAGACGGACCCGGGCAGGCTGCCGGAGGAGGCCACGGAGGCCACCGCGGATCCACCCGCGGACCCCAGCGCCTCGAGCGGTGCCACCGAGCCCAGGACCTGGCCGACGGACAGCGCGGTGTCCGGCACCACTCCGCTCCCGATGTCCCGCAACCCCTCGGATCCCGCGCCGAAGCCGGGGTTGCCGACCACGATCTCCTCGGGGATCAGGCCGGTCAAGCCGTCGACGCTGCTGTTGCCGGTCTGGGTGGGCACCGAGGAGTCGGAACCCGAGGCCTCCTGGCCGTGCACCACGGCCGGGGTCGCGACCGCCGCCAGGGCGGTCGCGGCGACGACGGCGCCGATGCGCCTGGTCCGGAGTCCGGAACCACGGTTCTGGGGCATCTGTGCTGGCCTCTCGTCATGAGCAGGGCCCTACCGGCCCACGCACGCAAAGCGTACTACTACAGGGCCGATCCGGACTGCCGGGCCGGGCCCCGCCGCGGGGCCGGCCCCTACTGGAGTGCCGAACTCAGTCGCGCGACGTTGTCGACGTACCGCCCCGGCCAGGGACGGCGCTGCCAGGTACCCAGGCCGAGAGGCGTGCTCTCCTCGAGGTAGGCGTCCACCGCGTCGTTCATCTCGGTCAGCGCCTCCCCGCCGAGCACCAGCAGGCTGATCTCGAAGTTCAGGTTGAACGACCGCTGGTCCATGTTGCTCGACCCCACCACACCGCCGTAGTCGTCGATCAACATCATCTTGGTGTGCAGTACCGCCGGCGAGCGGAACCTGTTGATCCGCACCCCGGCCTCGAGGAGTGCACGGTAGTAGGACCGCTGGGCGTGGTGGACCATGAACTGGTCCGCGTGTTCGGGGACGAACAACTCCACGTCGACACCTCTGTAGGACGCGGAGGTGATCGAGTGGAGCAACGCCTCGTCCGGGACGAAGTACGGGCTGACGATCCTGATCCTGTGCTCGGCCTGGCCGATGAGCTGGGTGAACATGCGCAGGTTCGGCTGCGTGCGGTATCCGGGCCCCGAGGGGACGAGCTGGAAGGCGCTGACCGGGTCGCCGGCGGTGGGGTCGCCTCCCGCGCCTCCGGCACCGACCGACGTGCCGCGGGAGAGCTCCTCGAAGGTCTCGATGACCTCACCGCTCTCGGAGTACCAGTCCACCGCGAACACCCCGTTCATCGCCTGGACGATCTCACCCCGGACCTCCATCATGAGGTCCACCCACTCCCGGCCGAGGCGGGTGTTGCGGGGGCTACCGTAGTTCCGGGCGATGAGGTTCTGCGAGCCGATGAACCCGTGGTCGCCGTCGACGATGAGCATCTTGCGGTGGTTGCGCAGGTCGGGCCGGCGGAACCTCCCGACGAACGGGTTGATCGGCAGCATGAGGTGCATCTCGACCGGCGAGTGGCGCAACCTCCGTCGTAGCACCTTGAAGCCCCGGTACCGCAGGGACCCGAGGTGGTCGACCAGCACCCTGACCGTCACCCCCCTCTCCGCCGCCTCGACCGCGGCGGTGAAGAACTCGTCGGTCTCGTCGTCCCAGGACTGGGCGTAGAACTCGATGTGCACGTGGTCCCGGGCGGACCGCACCGCGTCCGTCATCGTGGCGAGCGAGGCCGCGTAGTCCGAGTACAGCCCCACGAACTCGCCGGACATGCACGGGATCGCGGTGAGGTTCCGGTTCATCTCGAGAACCGTCCGCACCCCGGGCGGGATCCGCACGCTGTCGGGGACCGTGGGCCACTTCTCCAGCGCCTCCTCGTAGAGCCGGTTGGCCTCGGCCTGGATGACGTGCCGTCGGCCGGTGATGTACGGGTTTCCCAGCAGCAGGAACAGCGGCACGCCGACGATCGGGATGAACAGGATCGCCAGCAACCAGGCCTGAGAGGAGGAGGGCTGCCGATTCTCCGGGACCATGCCCAGGGCGAGGATCTTGATGGCGTACTCGGTGATGAGCAGGGCCGAGGTCACGCCCGCCGGGAACGGGAGGAACGCCAGTCGGTCGACGGCGGGGTTCATGTGGCGGATCGGGACAGGACGGCGCCCCGGGGCAGGGAGCGGGGATCGACGAACCGGCCGTCGGTCATGGTCCAGCGGACCACTCCCGCCAGGGCCCTCTGCGCGTACACCGAGTCGGCGGAACCGAGCTCCCGGGCACCGGGGAGGACGACGAACGCCTCGTCGTCCGCGACGGCGGTGAAGTCGGCCCTCAGACCCGTCCGGATCTCCCCCCGGTCCTCGAGACCGACGATCGCGGCCGTCGTCCCGGACATCCAGCCGGCCACGTCCGAGAGATCACACCCCCTCCGGCGTGCTTCCGTCCACACCACCGAGAGACCGAGTCGGGCGGAGGCGATCGCGTCGACGGTGCCGTCGCGGAGGGCGTCCCAGAGGAGTTCGCGCGTGGCGGCGTCCCGGATCGGGGGATCAAGGTCGGCGGCGGCCGCGCCCCCGTGGGTGACCTCCGAGACCAGGGCGAGCAGGTGCGGGCTCGTGGAGGCGGTCACGCGCAGCCCCTCGGCCTTGGCCCCCCGCAGCAGCGGCAGCTCCTCGGCGTCGGCGACC
>NZ_JAALEF010000323.1:0-1438 GCF_014145245.1 Dietzia sp. B44
TCTCCCGGACGGCGGGGTCGTCGCCCAGCACGACGAGACCGCCGGTTCCGGACCGTCGGATCCGGTCCAGCGCATCACGGAGCGGCGTGCCCGGGGCCAGACGCCGGAGAACGGCGCGCACGGCCGCGTCGGCGGGGGAGCCGTCGGCCGCGCGGGCGGACAGGGCGGACGTCTCAGTGCCCCTCGGAGTGGGTCTCGACCGGACGGGTGTACTCGTCGCTGGCCGGGACCTCGGCGATGACGGCCGCCGCCATCTCGATCTGGTCGCCGTTGGAGAAGGAGACGGTGGCCGGCACCGAGGTGCCGATCTGGAGGTCGTCCGCACCGGGGAGCGTGGCGGTGGTCCGCTCGACGCAGAGGGAGTCCCCGGCGGGGACGGGCTCGGCGTCCTCCGCCGCCGAGACGACCAGCGAGCACCCGCGCTCGAGGGGCTGCGACTCGCCGATCTGCGCCTCGATCCCGTCGATCTCGAGACGGTCGAGGGAGATCGACTCGCCCAGGCCGGTCCCGGTGAAGGAGGCGACGAACCCGAGACGCGCCTCTCCCGTCTCGGGGAGGACCACCACGAGGTCGTTGACGTACAGCTCGCCCGCGGAACCCTGCCCACCGTCCACCGCGGCGACCTGACCGGCCGTCTGCGAGATCTGGCCGGCGCCACACGCGGACATGCCGACGGCGGTACCCACGGCCAGGACTACGAGCGCGGTGCGGCGCAGGCCGGTGTTCGGTGAAGTCACGTCAGGCTCCTCGGGAGATGGTCGTTCTCAGGCCGGTCTCATCGTAGTCCACAGTCGGTCGTGACCGGCGCCAGAGTGCGCCCCTCGCACCCCCCGGATGCGCCGGTCGGGCCGTTCGGGTTGCTGACCTGCATAAACGGATAACCCCAGCGCTGAGGGCGTGCTAAGATGGCTCAGTCGAAAGGGGAAAGCCACTCATGGAGTTCAAGGTCGGCGACACTGTCGTCTACCCGCATCACGGCGCCGCAAGTATCCAGGCGATCGAGATGCGGACGGTCAAGGGCACCGAGAAGGAATACCTCGTCCTCAAGGTTTCGCAGGGCGATCTCACGGTCCGGGTTCCGGCCGAGAACGCCGAGTACGTGGGCGTGCGCGACGTGGTCGACGAGGCGGGGCTCGACAAGGTCTTCGATGTCCTGCGTACCGAGCACGCCGAGGAGCCGACCAACTGGTCGCGCCGCTACAAGGCGAACGGCGAGAAGCTGGCCTCGGGGGACGTGAACAAGGTCGCCGAGGTCGTCCGCGATCTGTGGCGCCGCGACCTGGACCGGGGACTGTCCGCCGGCGAGAAGCGCATGCTCGCCAAGGCGCGGCAGGTGCTGGTCGGCGAACTCGCGCTGGCCGACCGTGCGGACGAGCACCGTGCGGACGAGCTCCTCGAGCAGGTCCTGGCCGCCGCGGCCGCGCCGGCCTGACGCGAC
>NZ_JAALEF010000324.1:0-5291 GCF_014145245.1 Dietzia sp. B44
CTGCCCGCCGCGACGGCGGCCTTGTGCGTGGCGGGCACGGACGCCAGCCCCAGATCCGCCCTGGGGCGCCCCACGATGACGGTGGCAGCGGTGGTCGGATCCCAGTTGAGCGCCGAGGCCCCGGAGGCGAGATCGGCGTGCCGGTCCCCGCGGACGACGGCGTCGACCAGCATCGCCTCCATGCGGGTGTCCCAGGCGCCCCGGTGCTCGGCGGCGGCCGCGTACACCGAGGCAGCGGTGAAGCCGAGCTCGCGACCGAACTTCAGCACCGCCGCGATCATGAGCCCGCGCTGGCGCTCGTTGTGGGTGATCCGCGGCATGACCAGCTCGAAGTACTCGCACGTGGAGCGGACGAGCTGCACGGTCTCCTGCAGGGACAGGCCCTGACCGAGGCCCTTGGGCAGAAGCTTGAACCCCGCGATCGTGTCGGTGTGCGGGGCCTCGGGGTTGCGCATCCAGGTGACGAAGTCGCGCACGGCGCTCTGGATGATCAGCTGGATCTCCGCCCGTTGATCGGCGGACAGCCCGGCGAAGAACGGCAGGTCCTCCTCGAGGGACCGGACCGCTTCCGTCGACAGCGTCCCCGAGTACCGGGTGATGCGCTTGAGTAGCGCATCCGAGACCGGTCGCTGATCCGGAGCCCTCGCGGATCGGCGCCGTGACGGCTGTACGGTCTGTGGCCCGGCCCCCGCCGCGGGTCCGGTCGTCTCGGTCACGCCACCCCGGGATCCGTCGTGGGCTCGGGCGCCGCCATGACGTCGTCGATCTTGTACAGGCGGGCCGCCTCGAGCAGGGTGCGCTTCTCGAGGCTGCCCTCGCGGACCAGCCCGGCGAGGACCGCGACGATGATCGATTCGGCGTCGGTGTTGAAGAAGCGACGCGCAGCCGGTCGGGTGTCGGAGAACCCGAATCCGTCGGTGCCCAGGACGGTGAAGTCACCGGGGACCCATCCGCGGATCTGGTCCGGCACCGCCTTCTGGTAATCGCTCACGGCGACCTTCGGTCCCTCGCTGCCTTCGAGAGACGCGGTGACGAACGGGGTCCGGGCATGCTGATCCGGGTGTCGGAGCTCGTGGCGTTCACACTCGTAACCGTCCCGTGCCAGTTCGTTCCACGAGGTGGCCGACCAGAGATCGGCGGCCACGTCCCACCGCTCGGCCAGGGTCTTCTGGGCTTCGGCGGCCGCGTACATCGCGACACCCGAGGCGAGGATCGAGGCCTTGTGCGCGCCCTTCTCGGCCTTGCGGAAGAGGTACAACCCCCGGAGCAGGGCGTCGGAGTCCAGATCCTCGGGCTCCGGCGGCTGCGGGACGGGCTCGTTATAGAGGGTGATGTAGTACGACACGTTGCGGTCGATCCCGTCGGTGTCGTTCTCATGGGCGGCGCCCGGCCCGTACATCCGCTCGATCCCCGCGCGCATGATGTGGGCGAGCTCGAAACCCCATGCGGGGTCGTACGAGATGATCCCCGGGTTGGTGGCGGCGAGAAGCGGTGAATGGCCGTCCATGTGCTGCAGCCCCTCACCGGTGAGGGTGGTTCGGCCGGCGGTGGCGCCGAGCAGGAACCCGCGGGCGAGCTGGTCCGAGGCCGCCCAGATGGCGTCTCCGGTGCGCTGGAAACCGAACATCGAGTAGAAGATGTACAGCGGGATCATGGGCTCACCGTGGGTCGCATACGCGGTGCCGGCGGCGGTGAACTCGGCCACCGACCCGGCCTCGCTGATCCCCTCGTGCATGATCTGGCCCGTCTTGGACTCCTTGTAGCTGAGCATGAGGTCGTGGTCGACGGAGGTGTAGTTCTGCCCGTGCGGGTTGTAGATCTTCAGGGTCGGGAACCACGAGTCCATCCCGAAGGTCCGCGCCTCGTCCGGGATGATCGGGACCAGACGATCGCGTAGCGACTCGTCCCGCATGAGCTCCTTGCAGGTGCGGACCAGGGCCATCGTGGTGGCGACCGACTGCTTTCCCGAACCCTTGCGGAGCGAGGCCAGGGAATCGATGTCCGGGACGGAGAGCGGGGTGAAGGTCTGGCGCCGCTCGGGCACGTGCCCGCCCAGCGCGTTCCTCCGCTCGAGCATGTAGCGGATCTCCGGCGAGTTGGGCCCCGGGTTGTAGTACGGGGGCAGCGTCGGGTCGGCCTCCAGTTCCTCGTCCGTGATGGGGATGAGCTGCTTGTCGCGGAACAGCTTGAGGTCGTCCAGCGTCAGCTTCTTCATCTGGTGCGCGGCGTTGCGGCCCTCGAAGTTCTGGCCCAGACCGAAACCCTTGACCGTGTGCGCGAGGATCACCGTGGGCTGACCGGTGTGCTCGAGCGACGCCTTGTAGGCGGCGTGGATCTTCCGGTAGTCGTGCCCGCCGCGGCGGAGGGCCCAGATCTCGTCGTCGGTCATGTCCTCGACGAGCTTGGCCGTGCGGGGATCACGGCCGAAGAAGTGCTCGCGGATCCAGGCGCCGTCATTGGCGCGGAACGTCTGGTAATCACCGTCCGAGACGGAGTTCATGAGGGAGACGAGCGCACCCTCGGTGTCCTTCTCGAACAGCGCGTCCCACTCGCGGCCCCACACGACCTTGATGACGTTCCATCCGGCGCCCCTGAAGTACGACTCCAGCTCCTGGACGATCTGCCCGTTGCCGCGGACCGGGCCGTCGAGGCGCTGGAGGTTGCAGTTGATGACGAAGGTCAGGTTGTCGAGCGCGTCGTTCGCGGCCACCTGCAGGGCTCCGCGCGAGTCGACCTCGTCCATCTCACCGTCGCCGAGGAACGCCCACACGTGCTGCTGGGAGGTGTCCTTGATCCCGCGGTTGTGCAGGTAGCGGTTGAACCGCGCCTGATAGATGGCGTTCATGGGCCCGAGGCCCATCGACACCGTGGGGAACTCCCAGAACTCGGGTAGGCAGCGGGGATGGGGGTAGGAGGGAAGTGAGCGTCCGGGGTGGCTCTTCTCCTGCCGGAACCCGTCGAGGTCGTGCTCGCGGAGGCGACCCTCGAGGTAGGCGCGTGCGTACATGCCGGGTGAGGCGTGCCCCTGGAAGAAGATGTGGTCACCACCCCCGGGGTGGTCCTTGCCGCGGAAGAAGTGGTTGTAGCCGACCTCGTACAGCGGGGCCGCGCCCGCGTAGGTGGAGATGTGGCCGCCCACACCGATGCCGGGCCGCTGGGCGCGGTGGACCATGATGGCCGCGTTCCAGCGGATCCAGCGCCGGTAGGTGCGCTCCACCGACTCGTCGCCCGGGAACTCGGGTTCGAGGCTGGTGGGGATCGTGTTGACGTAGTCCGATGAGGTGAGAGCCGGAAGGGGAACCCGCTGCTTGGAGGCGCGCTCGAGGAGCCTGAGCATGAGGTAGCGCGCCCGCTCGGGGCCCGCCTCCGCGAGCATGCCGTCGAGGGAGTCCATCCACTCCTGCGTCTCCTCGGGGTCCGAGTCCGCGAGATAGGACGCGACCCCCTCCCGGAGGACCGGCACGTTGGTGGGTGCGGAACCATCTCGGGTGCCTACGGTCTCGGTCATGCGTCTCGTCCTCACTTCTGCGATACGTACAGCGGCGACCCGGTGGGGTCACCACACATGTCGGGGTGCAGTGTCCGGTCGACCGCACGCGCCGCGGGTGTGTGGCGGATGGCGAGGTCGACCGGCCACGGGCCGTCGTCGGCCCATGACTTCCTCTGATTGTGCCCCAAAGCGTGATGCGCGACACGGGGCTGCGCTCTGACCGCCCAAATAGGCGGTAGTCGTTTCCCGTGGGAGGGTGCGCGGGTAGTGTTCCTGGTCAGCGAAAGACCAAGACGAACGAAGTCGGATACGAGGGAGGAACACCACGGTGGTCGCCGCGGCGAACCAGCAGGACGGGGCGGATCAGATTGCTGGTCAGCTCGAACTGACGAAGGACATGCTCGTTCAGGAGGTCGGATGGGATTCCGACTGTGACGAGTCGATCAGTGAGGCCGTCGAGGACGCCGTCGGGTCGGAGCTGCTGGAGGAGGACACGGACGAGATCGTCGACGCGGTACTGCTCTGGTGGCGCGACGGCGACGGCGACCTGGTGGACAGGCTCATGGACGTCGTGACCCCGTTGGCGGAGGAGGGTTCCGTGTGGGTCCTCACCCCCAAGACGGGGAACGACGGCCACGTGGAGCCCTCGGTCATCGCCGAGTCGGCCCAGACCGCCGGGATGCTCCAGACCCGCACCGCGGCCCTGGGGGACTGGGCGGGAAGCCGCCTGGCGCTGCGGAAGAACAGCATTCCGCGGAAGTAGAACGCCATTCCGCGGTCGTGATCGCACCCCCCGGGGGTGCTCGGCCGCCCGGCGGTGGGGCACCAGAACCGGGATGAGTTGATCTCACGAACACCGGCACCCGAGGTGCCGGTGTTCTCTCATGCACCGTGCGGGCACGCGGGACCGGAGGCGTGTCCGGGCGCCCTGTCGGTCGGCCGCCCGGTCGCCGGTCAGCCGTCCGGTCCGAGCAGGACGACCCCGCCGGACACCGACTGGGCGGGCCCCGGCAGCGGAACGCGGTAGGGGCGCCGGTCCTCGCCGGCGTACGGGGCAGCCCGGAGGCCGCCGCCCCAGGCCCACAGGTTTCCCGTCCGGTCGATCCCGTACGACGAGGCACCTGAGGCGCCGATCCACTCCATCGGCGGCACGCCGACCACCTGCTGCGGCGAGGCGGTGGAGGTGTCCTCGGCGTCCCCGTCGCCGAGCATCCCGGAGACGATGCGTCCCCACGCCCAGACGTGCCCGTCGGAATCCCGCGCGAGCGCGAAGTCGTTTCCGCCGGCCACCTGGACGATGTCGGTCAGCCCCTCGATCCTGACCGCCCGCGGGCTCTGACCTCCACGCGGTTCGACGCCCAGCAGTCCGTGGACGTTGTTGCCCCACGCGCACACCTCTCCGGTGCTGGTGGCGATGACGGCGGCCCCTCCCGGGTTGGCCACGCTGACGGCACCCGGGACGTCCCGGATCGTGCGGACCAGCGTCCCGTCCGGCTCGCCGATCACCTGGGTGAGATTGATCCCCCACCCCTGCACCCTGCCGTCGGAGCGCAGGGCGAGGACGTTGAGTTGCCCGTCGGCCACCTCGATCACGTTCTCGACCTTGGGGACCGGGCCCGGGGTGGGCTGCTGACGCTCGGCTCCGCGGTGGCCCCCGCTCGCGATGAACGAGTCGCCCCACGCGGTCACGGATCCGTCGGAGTGGGTGGCGAGGAACGCTCCACCGACCGCCGCCACGGAGGTGGCGTCCCGGACGCCGGGCACCTTCTGTGGCAGCGCCGCCGCGGGCCCGGCGGGCGTG
>NZ_JAALEF010000325.1:0-1834 GCF_014145245.1 Dietzia sp. B44
ATGTGTGCGGAACGCTCTTGTCGACGAGGTCGGCCGGGTCGACGGGGCCGACGGGGCCGGCGGGGCTCAGCTCAGCGGGCGCGGCGGGCCAGGCGCTCGGTGTCGGAGATGATGACGCTCTTGCCCTCGAGCCGCAGCCAGCCGCGGTGAGCGAACTCGGCCAGGGCCTTGTTGACGGTCTCGCGGGACGCGCCGACCAGCTGGGCGATCTCCTCCTGCGTGAGGTCGTGCGTCACGCGGATGTTGGCGCCCTCCTGGGTGCCGAAGCGCTGGGCCAGCTGCAGCAGCGCCTTGGCCACGCGACCGGGGACGTCGGTGAAGATGAGGTCGGCCAGGTTGTTGTTGGTGCGGCGCAGGCGGCGGGCCAGCACGCGGAGCAACTGATCGGAGATCTCGGGACGCTCGGAGATCCACCGCTTGAGCGCGGAGCGGTCCATGGCCTGGACGGAGACGTCGGTGACGCAGACCGCCGAGGAGGTCCGCGGGCCCGGGTCGAAGATGGACAGCTCGCCGAACATGTCCGACGGGCCGAGGATCGACAGCAGGTTCTCGCGGCCGTCGGGGGCCTTGCGGGAGAGCTTCACCTTGCCGGAGGTGACGATGTACAGGCTGTCGCCCTGCTCGCCCTCGCGGATGATCACATCACCCTTCGAGTACTCCTCGCGGGTCAGGTCGGCACGCAGCGCCGAGACGGCCGCGGGCTCGACACCCTGGAAGATGCCGGCCCGGGTGAGTACGTCGTCGGCAGACTGGTCCGTGCGGCGATCTATCGTCACAGTCTGTGACCCTCCCGTTCGGGCGCGGACGAGCGAGGTCCGCGCCATGGCGTGCGTGTGGCGAAAGCCACTGTAGCCGTTCCGGTGCCCCAGGTGTGACCAACGCGCGGCGACCGGGGTGGGTCAGGTCTCGATCTTCTCCGGCTCGGCCAGGATGGCGGCCTCGAACTTGTCCATCAGGAGGGCGAAGCCGGCGAGGAGGACCGGGACCAGGACGACGAGGATTCCCTGCATGACCCCGAGTAAACACCCCCGCGGGCCGGCTCGCACGCGCGGCCCGGCGCACCCGAGGGTGGTCCGGGCCGTAATGTGGACTCATGCCCGACCCCGCTCCAGCTTCCACGAAGCGCCGCAGACGAGGGGTGGCCGCGAGGGGGGTGGAAACCGACCTCGGGCGCACCCGCCGCGCCAGGCGCATGCTCCGCACCCTCGAGAGCGCGTTCCCGCACGTCTACTGCGAGTTGGACTTCCGCGACCCGCTGGAGCTGAGCGTCGCGACGATCCTGTCCGCGCAGTGCACGGACAAGCGGGTCAACGAGGTCACGCCCGCCCTGTTCGCGCGGTACCGCACGGCCGCGGACTACGCGGGCGCGGACCGCGAGGAGCTGGAGGCGCTGATCCGTCCGACCGGTTTCTACCGCAACAAGGCACGCAGCATCCAGGGTCTGGGCGCGGCGCTGGTGGAGAAGTACGACGGCGAGGTGCCGCGGCGGCTCGAGGACCTGGTCACCCTCCCCGGGTTCGGGCGGAAGACGGCCAACGTGGTGCTCGGTAACGCGTTCGGCGTGCCCGGGCTGACGGTGGACACGCATTTCATGCGCCTGGTCGCGCGCTGGAAGTGGACCGAGGCCACCGACCCGGTCCGCATCGAGCGGGAGGTGGCGCGGCTGCTCCCGCGCGCGGAATGGACCGACGCCAGTCACCGGATCATCTTCCACGGCCGACGGGTGTGTCACGCGAGGACCGCGGCCTGCGGGGCGTGTGTCCTGGTCGACGACTGCCCGTCCGCGGGCGAGGCCGGCCCGCTCGATCCGGTGGCCGCCGCCCGCCTCGTGGCG
>NZ_JAALEF010000326.1:0-2438 GCF_014145245.1 Dietzia sp. B44
CGTCCCCGCGCACACCGCGGGTGTCGCGCGTGCCCCGGGTGGTGCGCCCGCCGGCACCGCTGCGGGCACCCAGGAGGATGCCACCGAGCAGCGCCAGCACGCCCAGCACACCGAGCACGGCCGGCAGGATGCGACCGAACGTGTTGAGCGTGTCGGCGGTCTCCTGGGCGGCGGACTGCGTGATCTCCTTGGTCTCCTCGTTCCAGCCGGACTCGAATCGGACGGCCGTCCGGGTGGGCTCGGCCTTCTCCTCCTCCATGCCCGCCGCGTCGTTGAAGAAGGCCTCGGCCTCGTCCTGGTCCTCGGCGAAGAACTGGTAGATGTTCTCGTTGCCGTTGATCACCTGGCCGGTCTCCGGGTTGACGTACACCGTGCGGGTGTTGGTGTAGTAGCGACGCATGTCGACCTCGCGCTCCGGGTCACCCTCGAGGCCCCACTGGCCCGCGGTCATGCCCTCGCGCCGGTAGCTGGCCAGCACGGCCTCCACGGCGGGGTCGTACCCGTCGGTGATCGAGGCGAAGTGGTCGCGGATCGAGGACCACATGTCGATCGGGCCGAGCTCCTGGCGGAACTCGTACGCGTCGATGCCGCCGACGGTGGTCTCACCGACGAAGGAGATCGGGTTGGTGGTGAAGGTGCTGGCGTCGAAGTAGTCGTAGTCCCGCTGCTCGGTGTCGAACGGGAACTTGTACTGCAGGCCGTTGCGGACGAACCCGGTGGGGGCGGAGTCCTCGGCCCCGGTCGCGACCAACTGCAGAGTGCTCACGGCCTCGTCGATCGGCTCCGCGGACACGCGGTCCACGGTGACGCGGTCGATCGAGGCGTTGACCAGGCCCTCGACCCCGTCCGACCCGGTCTTGTCCTCGCGGAGCAGCGACTGCGCGGCCTGGAACGTGATCACCTCGGCGTCCGACGGCTCGACCGCCTGGACACGACGCTGCGAGTAGAGCGGGATGTCGTTGTCGATGAAGCAGGTCACCGGGAACTGGACATCGGAGTCGTCGGCCTCCGCACCGTCCTGGGTCTCGACGGCCTCGTCGTCGCCCGCCGCGCCGTCCCCGGGGGCGTCGGCGTCCTCGTCACCGGCCGCGTCACCTTCGCTGCACTCCGGCCGGGTCGAGTTGAGCTCGGTCGGCGAGTTGCCGGCCAGGGCCGCACCCACCAGGACCGCGCCCTGCGTGGTCTCGGTGACGGTGGTGGTGTTGATGTCCAGCGGGGTCTTCTTCTGCGCCGGCACGACGAAGAAGACGAGCGCCAGTGCGATAGTGATGAGGAACGCGCCGAGCCCGACGAGGACCAGCGCGGGCACTGACGACCTCCGTCCCGCGGAACTGCTCTGTCGTGCCATCGGTTGTCCTCCTGTAGCCGCACCCTGGATCCGCCGGTTACCGCCGGGTAGCTCCCCGGGTCGGTCGCCGGACCGGACCATCATCAGGAGAAGATTAACAGTGATGAAGAACGCATTCGCCACCCCCGACCGACAAGTCGGAACTCTCCCGTCCGCGACGGGCTTCGTCCCGGCGCTGGAGGGCTTCCGCGCGGTCGCCGCTCTCGCGGTCCTCACCACTCACGTCGCGTTCCAGACCGGGTCCTCCACAGGGTCGGCGATCAACCGGGTCTGGGGCCGGTTCGACCTGTCCGTGGCGGTCTTCTTCGCCCTGTCCGGGTTCCTGTTGTGGCGGGCCCACGCCCTCCACGCCCGTCGGGGCGGACCCGGCACCGCGCGGTCCGCAGGGGCCTACCTGCGTTCCCGCCTCGTCCGGATCATGCCGGCCTACCTCGTCCTGGTGGCCGCGGTGTTCTTCCTCATCCCCCAGAACGCCCGCAGTTCCGCCTCGACCTGGACTGCCAACCTGACCCTGATGCAGGTGTACGTCCCCGACTCCCTGGTCGAGGGTCTGACCCACGCGTGGTCTCTGTCCGTGGAGATGTCCTTCTATCTCGTCCTGCCCCTACTGTGGTGGGCTCTCGCCGGGCTCCGGGGTCGCGCGGCGCGATGGCGCATCCCCGTGATCGCGGCCGTGGGGGTGCTGAGCCTGGCGTGGGCTCTGATCCCCTGGTACGACCTCGGACTGCCCGAGCGGGTCAACGACCAGATCCTGCCCCCGGCGTTCGCCTCGTGGTTCGCGGCGGGGATGATCCTCGCCGAGCTGGCCGCCGCCCCGCCCGGACGCCTGGCCGCGTTGGCCCGGCACCGCCACGCGCGGTGGGGCTGGTGGACCGTGGTCGCGGCGGCGTTCGCGGCGAGCACCCACC
Organism: Dietzia sp. B44; assembly: GCF_014145245.1. Taxonomy (NCBI): domain Bacteria; kingdom Bacillati; phylum Actinomycetota; class Actinomycetes; order Mycobacteriales; family Dietziaceae; genus Dietzia; species Dietzia sp. B44. Next base: position 2,257 of record NZ_JAALEF010000326.1, read on the forward strand.
CGCACTGGTTCACCGAGGGGTTCGTGCATCCCTCCGGGCCGGAGTTCGCGGCCCGGACCGCGCTGGGTGCGGTGGTGGCGTTCTGCCTGCTGGCCCCGGTCACGCTGGCTCCCCGGGGACAGCGGTTCGCGGTGCTGGACTCCGCTGTGATCGGCATGCTGGGCCGGTGGTCCTACGGCGTA
>NZ_JAALEF010000327.1:0-2157 GCF_014145245.1 Dietzia sp. B44
CGTGAGCGCGCGCTGGGGCGCATGCGCGACGGCGGGTTCCTCTGCGACAGCGCGGACGTGGCCGATGACGACGACAACGAGGCCCGGCCGCCCGCGGACGGTGTTCCCGTCGCCGAGGGCCCGCCGACCGTGCTCCCGCGCGCGACCTACACCGACATCTACGGTCCCACGGTCGGGGACCGACTGACGTTGGCGGACACGGTGTTGACCGTCGAGGTCACGGTTGATCACAACGCCGTCACCACCGACGGGTCGTCCGGCTACGGCGAGGAGGCCGTCTACGGCGGCGGCAAGGCGATCCGGGACGGCATGGCGCAGGACCCGGCCGGCACGCGGGCCTCGGGCGCGCTCGACCTGGTGATCACCGGGGCCACGATCCTCGACGCCGTGATCGGCGTGGTCAAGGGCGACATCGGGGTGCGCGACGGCCGGATCGTGGCCGTGGGCAAGGCCGGTAACCCGCACCTGCAGGACGGTGTGCACCCCGACCTGGTGATCGGGCCCGGCACGGAGGTGGTGGCGGGCGAGCACAAGATCGTCACCGCCGGGGGAGTGGACACCCACATCCACTTCATCGCCCCACAGCAGGTGGACGAGGCCCTGTCCAACGGGGTGACCACCATGTTCGGCGGAGGGACCGGCCCGTCCGAGGGCACCAAGGGGACCACGTGCACGCCGGGCGCCTGGAACATCGGCCGGATGCTGCAGGCCGCCGACGGGCTGCCGGTGAACATCGGGATCCTGGCCAAGGGCAACACCTCACAGCCCGAGTCGGCGGTCGAGCAGATCGTGGCCGGAGCGGCGGGACTGAAGATCCACGAGGACTGGGGGACCACCCCGGCGACCATCCGCTGCGTGCAGGAGGTCGCCGACCAGTACGACGTGCAGGTCGCGATCCACACCGACACCCTCAACGAGTCCGGCTTCTACGAGGACACCCGCGCCGCGTTCGGCGACTCGACCATCCACACCTTCCACTCCGAGGGCGCCGGCGGCGGCCACGCGCCCGACATCCTGCGGGTGTGCGGCGAGCCCAACGTCCTGCCCGCCTCCACCAACCCGACGCTGCCGTACACGGTGAACTCGGTCGACGAGCTGCTCGACATGGTGATGGTCTGCCACCACCTGTCGCACGACATCCCCGAGGACGTGAGCTTCGCCGACTCCCGCGTGCGGGCGGAGACCATCGCCGCCGAGACCGTGCTGCACGACGAGGGGATCATCTCGATCTTCTCCTCCGACTCCCAGGCCATGGGCCGGATCGGGGAGTCGTGGCAACGGGCGTTCCAGACCGCCCACCACTGCCGGGTCGAGCGCGGGCCGCTGCCCGAGGACGTGGTCGCGTCCCCCGACGGTCAGGGCGGGGCGCGCAACGACAACGAGCGGGTCCTGCGCTACGTCGCCAAGATGACCATCAACCCCGCCATCGCCGCGGGAATCGCCGATCACCTGGGCTCGATCGAACCCGGGAAGCTCGCGGACCTGGTGGTGTGGCCGGTCGACTCGTTCGCCGCCAAGCCGTCGCTGGTGATCAAGGGGGGAATGATCGTGTGGGCGCCGATGGGCGACCCGAACGCGTCCCTGCCCACCCCGCAGCCCGTGATCTACCGCCCGATGTTCGGCGCGTACGGCGGGGCCATGCAGTCCACTCGCGTGACGTTCCTGTCCGCGGCGGCGATCGAGGCCGGCGTCCCGGAGCAACTGGGCCTGACCTCGCCGTGCCTGCCCGTGCGCGGGTGCCGGGGGATCGGCAAGAAGGACATGGTCCGCAACGACCGCTGCCCGAAGATCGAGGTGGACCCCGACACGTACGTGGTGACCGTCGACGGCGAGCCCGCCACCATCGCCCCGGCCACCACGCTGCCGCTGGCCCAGCTGCACTACCTGGCATGAGCGGCACCGATCTGTCGCGGCTGCTGCTCGCGTTGCAGTTCACCGACTCGTCCTTCCCCTCCGGGATGTACACCCTGTCCCACGGGCTCGAGGGGCTGGCCCAGCGCGGGGAGGTCGACGCCCGGCGCCTACCGGAGGTGCTGCACTCGATGCTGCGCCACGCCATCGGCCCGGCGGACTCGGTCGCGCTCGCGCTCGCGTGGGCGGCTACCCGCGAGCACGGGGGCCGTGACACGGACGCACTGCTGGACGCGGTGACCCGCA
>NZ_JAALEF010000328.1:0-1557 GCF_014145245.1 Dietzia sp. B44
TCACGATCCCCCGGACCGCCCGGTGGCCCTGATCACCCGATCGCGCTGAGCAACTCCGCGCACGCCGTCTCGCAGCGGCGGCAGGCCTCGGCGCAGATCGCGCAGTGGGCGTGCATGTCCGCGTGGGCCCCGCAGTCGTCAGCGCACGTCGCGCACGCGACGCGGCACGCGCTGAGCAACTCCTTGACCGCCTCCGAGATCGTCCCGGTCCGGCGACTCAATACCGACGCGGTGGCCGCGCACACGTCCGCGCAGTCGAGATCGGTGCGGATGCAGTCGCGCATCTCCGCGACCGACTCCTCGGCCAGGCACGCGTCCGCGCAGGCGGTGCAGATGCGCGCGCACGCGGACGCGGCGTCGATCGCCTCCGCCAGCAACTCGACGGGCAGACCGCCGGTCGGGTGGGGGTGGGACGTGATCATGTCGATGGTGCTCATGGTTCCTCCTGGGACTCGTTCTGGTGAGGGCGAGGCGGGGGTCATCGGGTGGCCAGGACGATCCGCTGCAGGTCGTGGCCCACGATCACGTCCCCGCCGTAGCCCTCCTGGGCCCAGTCGTGCCATTGCCGCACGTCCACGACGCCGGAGTAGTCACCGAGGTGCGTGAGGACCAGTCGCTTGGCGCCGGCGCGCTCGGCGACCTGCCCCACCACCTGGACCTCGACGTGGGACTCCAGGTTGTGCTCGATCATGGCCGGCGGCAGGTTGCCGCCGCGCACGTTGATCGCCTCGTGCACGGGGGTGTCGGTGCCGAGCGCCAACCGGTCCAGGTTCTCGCTGAGGCTGGTGTCCCCGGAGAACGTCACCGACCCGTGCGCGGTGTCGAAGCGGAAGGCGAACGCGGGGAAGACCGGCCCGTGCGGGACGAGGGTGGCGGTGACCCGGACGTTCTGGTCCTCCATGACGAGGAACGGGTCCATCGCCGGGGAGGTGTTGGTGTAGCTGGCGCCGACGTCCGGGATCACGATCTCGTGGACGTCGAACAGCGTGCGCGGGTCGGGCGGCCCACCGGTGGGGCCGTTGTCCCGGAGGAAGATGTTCGACGTGTAGGCGTAGGCCTCGTCCAGCCGCTGCGTCATCTCCGCCGTGCCCGGGGTCGGGCTCTGGGGGGCGACCACCGGGAAGTCCGGGTAGTCGACGTTGGGCGGTCGCAGTCCGCCCGCGGACCCCGGGCCGTGGACGCCGACGGGGGCCACGAGTTTGTCCCCGGCGGCGTTGGCGACCACCCCACCGATGAGCGCGAAGTTGTAGTAGTCCGCGATGTGGTCGGCGTGCAGGTGGGTGAGGAAGATGTCGCTGATCGCCGCCAGTTCCAGGCCCGTGAGCCCGTACTGCGTCACCGCGGACCGGCCGCAGTCGATCACGTAGGCGGCCCCGTTGACCACGAGGACCGACGCGATCCCCACCCGCGTCCTCTCCACCATCGGGCCGGCGAGTGTCCCCAGGAGCAGCAGCTCGAGTGGTTCACGCTGCGCCGAGGGGATGCCGTCCGGCGGGGTGCCGCCGGACGACCCGAGGGAGCCGGAGCCCAGGGAACCCGTGAGGCTCTGGGCTCCGG
>NZ_JAALEF010000329.1:0-7839 GCF_014145245.1 Dietzia sp. B44
ACCGAGGTGCTCGCACTGCTCGACGACGCCATCTCCCGCCTGAACCCGGTCGTGGAGGCCACGGTGTGGGCGGCGGACGGCCACGCCGCCGAACTCCGGGCGATGGCCCGCGGTTCCGGGCCCGCGACCCGGTTCGGTCGTGCCGGCATCGACCTGGAGGTGAGTGCCCCCCTCGGCGAGCTGTCGTCGATGGTCGCCTCCCAGGGCGCCGACGCCGTCGCCCTGAGACCCGCCGAGCTGCGCGTCCGGGTCGTGACCATCCTCACCGCTGCGCAGGAGGCCGTCCGATGACCCCCCGTGCCGTCCCCCTGGCGACGCTGCTCAGCGTGGTCCCCTACTTCCACACCCGGGGAGCCGTGCCCGTGGCCGACGCCGCGCGGGACCTCGGCATGTCGGACAAGCAGCTGCGGGACGCCCTGTGGCAGCTGTGGTCCTGCGGGCTTCCCGGGTACGGCCCGGGTGACCTCATCGACCTGGCGTTCTCGTCCGAGGACCTCGACGACGCCGAGCTGGTCGAGGTGACGTTCACCGCCGGGATCGACCGGCCCGTGCGGCTCACCGCCGCCGAGGCCGTCACACTCGAGACCGGACTCGCGATCTTCCTGGACCATCCCGAGGTGGTCGACCAGACCGCCCTGCGCGATCTGCTACAGACCCTCCGGACCGCGGCAGGTGTCGAGTCGGGTGCCGGGGGACGCGGCGTGGACGCCCCCCGTCCGGAGACCACCACCCCGGATGCCGATGTGGTGCGTACCGCGGTCCACGACGGACACGCGCTGCGATTCGTCTACCACTCGGCCAGCTCGGACACCTCCACCACCCGGGTGGTCGATCCGGCTCGCCTCTCGGTGTCCGACGGCCACTCCTACGTCCACGGCGTCGACCGCGGGACGGGTCAGTGGAGGACGTTCCGCACCGATCGGATGAGCGGGGTGGAGGAGGTCGGACCGCGCCGGGCGCTCGGACCGGAACCCCAGGACGACGGCGAGGCGGGCGTCCTGATGGAGCGGGCCGTCGTCCCCTCGGCCGCGGCGTGGTTCCTCGACGAGTTCGGTTTCCATGACGTCGTCCGGCGTCCGGACGGTGATCTGGACGTCTCGATCGCTTATCACGACCGGGCGTGGCTGGTCAGGTTCCTGCTCGGGCACGCAGACGTGGTGACGCCGTCGGACCCCGCGCTGGCCGCGGAGATCGCCGCCCGGGCCACCGCGGGACTCGCGCTCTACTCGGCAGGCGACGACTCGATATCGTCGACGTGAAATCGTGGTGAACCCGCTGGTCACCGCCTTTGCAGACGAGGACCGCGACAACGCCTGTCGGCCTCGGTGCGTTAGCATGGGCATGTTGTCCCACAAACGGAGGTTGACATGGGTGCGTTGAGCATCTGGCACTGGCTCATCGTCCTCGCGGTGGTGCTGATTCTCTTCGGCTCCAAGAAGCTCCCCGACGCCGCGCGCGGTCTCGGCCGGTCGATGCGGATCTTCAAGTCGGAGATCAAGGAGATGCAGAACGACGACAAGCCGGCCGAGCCTGAGGCGCTCACGCAGGCCGGCCAGCCGAATGCGGCGCAGTACGTCCAGCCGCAGGCGCATCCCCAGCAGGCACAGCCCCAGACCCAGGGTTACCCGCAGGCCCCGCAGCAGCCGTACCAGCAGACCCAGGCTCAGCAGCCGGGTCAGCCCCCGCAGCCGTACCAACAGCCGGGTCAGCCCCAGCAGCAGTACCAACAGCCACAGGGTCAGCAGCCTAATCAGCAGCCGCCGCAGCCCGGCCAGCACCAGCAGCACTTCGATCCCACCGCGCCGTACGACGGCGGCACCGGCCCCCAGCGGTAGCAGGCCACCTCACCGATGACGCGGACCGGACCGGAGAAGACCGGCGCCACCCCCAGGGGCGGCGCCGGTCGGCTGCTGTCCAAGCGCAGGCGCCGGCCCCGGAACCCCGACGGCACGATGCCCCTCATCGAGCACATCTACGAGCTGCGCACGAGACTGCTCATCGCCCTCGCAGCGATCGTGGTGACGTTGGGGTTCGGATTCTGGTGGTACGGCAGCGGGTTCTTCGGAGTCCCCTCGCTGGGTGAGATCCTCACCGGCCCGTACTGCGACATCCCTCCCGGTGCCCGACTCCAGCTCGGCGACTCGGGGGACCAGTGCCGCCTCCTCGCCACCGGCCCCTTCGAGCAGTTCATGCTGCGTCTGAAGGTGGCCGCGACCGCCGGCATCGTGCTGGCCAGCCCGGTCTGGCTCTACCAGCTGTGGGCCTTCATCACTCCCGGCCTGCACAAGAACGAGAAGCGCTACGGGATCGCCTTCACGTTCCTCGCCGCCGTCCTGTTCATCGGCGGCGCCGTCCTGGCCTACATCGTCATCGTCTTCGCCCTCGAGTTCCTGCTCTCGATCGGCGACAACGTCCAGACCACCGCCCTCTCAGGTACGCAGTACTTCACCTTCCTCATCCAGCTGATCCTGATCTTCGGGGTGAGCTTCGAGATCCCGTTGCTCATCGCGATGCTCAACGTCGCCGGAGTGCTCCGGTACGAGGTGCTCGCCAGGTCCCGCCGCGGGATCATCATGGGGATCTTCGTCTTCGCCGCCGTGGCCTCGCCCGGGCAGGACCCGTTCTCGATGCTGGCCCTCGCCGGGGCGGTGTGCATCCTGGTGGAGATGTCCATCCAGTTCGCCCGCATCCACGACAAGCGCAAGAGCAGGAACCGCGAGGAGTGGCTCGAGGTCGACGACGAGTCCGCGTCGCCGCTGGGCCCGTCCGAGCGCCTCGACGGCTCCGGTGCGGTCCGGTCCACCGGCCCGCTGTCCGCACCCGAGCCACTCGGTGGTGCCCGGCCCCTCCAGGCGCCGTCGGGTGGGGCGATGTATGACGACACGCTCTGAGCCCCACGATTCGGGCACGCTGCTCGAATCGTTCCTGCAGACGGAGGGCTTCGACCCGGACCCGTTCCAGCTGGAGGCGTTCACCGCGCTCGACGCCGGCCGCAATCTGCTCGTCTCGGCGCCCACCGGCTCGGGCAAGACGCTCATCGGGGAGTACGCGGCCCACCGGGCGTTGTCCGGCGGCGGCAGGTGCTTCTACACCACGCCCGTCAAGGCGCTGAGCAATCAGAAGTTCCGGCAGTTCCGTCATCGGTTCGGGCCCGAGAACGTGGGGCTGCTCACCGGGGACCACTCGATCGACGCCGACGCCCCGGTGGTGGTGATGACCACCGAGGTCCTCCGGAACATGATCTATTCCGGCTCCTCCGCCCTGCACGACCTGGACTGTGTGGTCATGGACGAGATCCACTACCTGGGTGATCGGTCGCGAGGGGTGGTGTGGGAGGAGATCATCCTCACCCTCGATCCGGCGGTTCGACTGGTGGGCCTGTCGGCGACGCTGAGCAACACCGACGAGCTGGGGGACTGGATCAGCGAGATCCGGGGGGACACCGCCGTGGTGCTCTCCGAGCTGAGGCCCGTTCCGCTCGCACACATGCTCTACACGGACGGGGATCTGATCCCGGTCCGCGCGGCGGCCGACCAACGGCGGCGCACCCGAGGCGGATATCACGACGAGCGGGTCGCGGCCCGGCCCCGAGCGCAATGGGCGCGGCGCCAGGACGTCATCGAGAAGCTCGACGACGACCATCTGCTGCCCGCGATCTACTTCGTGTTCTCCCGGGCGGGCTGCGACGGGGCGGTCTCGCAGATGCGGCGGGCCCGGTTGCGGCTGACCACCGGGGAGGAGTCCCGGCGGATCGCCTCGCACGTCGACGCCGCATGCGCACAGGTGCCCCGACATGACCTGGACGCGCTCGACTTCACCGCCTTCAGGGCCGGGCTGGTCAGCGGCATCGCGGCCCACCACGCGGGGATGCTGCCGCTGTTCCGGACCATCGTGGAGGAGTTGTTCTCGGCGGGTCTGATCAAGGTGGTGTTCGCCACCGAGACCCTCGCCCTGGGAATCCACATGCCGGCCCGCGCGGTCGTCCTGGAGAAGACCACCAAGTTCAACGGCGACACCCACGCCATGCTCACCTCCGCGGAGTACTCGCAGATCACCGGGCGCGCCGGGAGGCGGGGGATCGACACCAAGGGCACCGCGGTGGTGCTGGACCAGCCGGACCTCGACCTGGACGCGCTGTCCGCACTGGTCGACACCCCGCGATTCCCACTGCGCAGTGCGTTCACACCCGACTACTCCATGGCCGTCAACCTCGTGGAGCAACTCGGCGTGGCGGAGGCCACCTCGCTGATCGGCAGGTCGTTCGCGCAGTTCCAGACCGACCGCACGCTGGTGTCCCGGTCCCGGGCGGTGGAACGCAGGACCGATGAGAGGGACCGAATCCGGGCCGATCTCGAGGGCGCCGGCGGAGACCGGCAGCTCGACGAGTACATGTCGCTCCGTGCGGACCTCGGCCGACTGGAGAAGTCCACCGAGAAGGCGACCCGGGAGGACCGGCTGGACTCCGTCCGTGCGGCGATGCTCAAACAGACCGCGGGTTCGGTGATCACCGTGGGCCGCAAACGGTTCGGCATGGTCGCCACGGTGCTGCAGGTCCGCACCGATATCCCCGCCGACCCGGCACTGCTGTGCCTGACCGACACCGGCTGGACCGGCTGGCTGCGCCAGCAGGACTTCGCGGCACCCCCCGTCCCGGTGGGGAGGGTCGATCTGCCCCGCGGCCGACGCAAGCTCGACGGGCGGGCCAAGCGGGCGCTGGTCCATCGGATGGAGGGGCTCCGGGGTAAGGCCCGAGGTCGGATGAAGAACGCCGGCGGCAAGCCCGTCCGCAAGGACCCGCGGATCGCCGCGGCGCGCCGCGCCGTGCGCCAACACCCCCTCCACGACGACCCGCGGATCGACAGGCTGGCACGTCTCCACGAACGCTGGGCCCGGGCAGCGGCGGACGTGGCTGAGCTCACCGCCGAGGTGGAATCCGACTCCGACTCCCTGGCCCGCCGTTTCCGGAGGATCGTCGGTCTGCTGGAGCACCTGGGTTACCTGGAGGACCGGGAGGGCGAGATCCGCGCCACGGACGCCGGCCGCCTTCTCGCGGGTGTGCACACCGAGCAGGACCTGTTCGTGGCCGAGTGTCTCCGACGCGGCGTGTGGGCCGGGCTGGACCCGGCCGGGTTGGCGGCGGTGATCGCCACCGTCGTGGCCCACCCCCGCAGTGACGCGGTGGTCCGCGAACCGTCCGACGAACTCCTGCGCGCGGCCCTCGCCGAGACCGAACTCGTCGCCGCCGACGTCGCCGCGACCGAGAAGGCTCACCAGCTGCCCTCGACCCCGGATCTGGACGCGGGGCTCGCACCGGTCCTGCACCACTGGGTGTCGGGTGGCGCGCTGTCGTCGATCCTCGCCGCGTCGTGGCAGGAGGGCGTGGAACTCACCGCCGGGGACTTCGTCCGCTCGGCACGGCTCGTCGTGGACGTCCTGGCCCAGGTCGGGCAGGTCGCCGAGCCCGATCTCGCGCGGACGGCACGATCGGCCGTGGGGTCCCTACGTCGCGGGGTCGTGCTCGACCACACGGTCTGACCCCCGTCGCGCCATCCCTCCACCGCGCAGTCGCGCCATCCCTCCATCGCGAAGAGCGTTCCGCACACATCGTGCGAGAAGAGGGTGTGCGGAACGCTCTTATCGATGACTGGCGCTGGTGATTTCCGGCGCGGGAGATGACCGGCCCCGGGCCTGCAGGGGACCGGCGACGGCTCTCAGGCCGGGTCCAGGACCGAGGCCGCCTTCTCCAGACGCCCGATCGCACGCGCCTGTCCCGTGGCCTCACCGAGGGCGTCCAACCGCGCCCGGTCCACGTGTCCGCGCCGGCCGTCGGTATCACCCTCGAACTCGAGCTCGAACCCGCGACCCCGCAGACGGACCACTCCGCGGGCGGCGGTCAGATAGTCGGCGGCCTCGAGAACCGCCTTCCGCTGCCGGGCGGTGAGACCAGATCCGTCGTCCTCGGCGGCCTCCACGATGCCGTCGAGGCCCCCGTACTCCCGCACGAGGGAGGCCGCGGTCTTGGTCCCGATCCCCGCCACGCCCGGCAGGCCGTCGGAGGCGTCACCGACGAGCACCGCGTAGTCGGCGTACACGCGCGCGTCGTCGCCGAGGGGAAGATCGAAGCGCTCCGCGACGACCTCGGGGGTGTACGCGAGTCGCTTCTTCATCCCCGCCCCCACGTACACGACCGTGGTGCTCGCCGACGCCAGCTGGAACAGGTCGCGGTCGCCGGTCACCACCAGCACCTCGCGATCACGAGCGGCCAGTTCCGCCAGGACGTCGTCGGCTTCGGCGTCGGCGGCGGACGCCTGCGTGATACCCGCGGCGGTGAGGATCTCCCGTATCGCGCCGACCTGCGGGTGGAGTGAGGCGGGCGCGTCCTCCCCGCCGTCGTCCCCGACACGGTGGGCCTTGTACGACGGAACCAACCCCACACGCCAGTCGGGGCGCCACTCGCGGTCCAGGGCCGCCACCAGTCCGGCCGGCGAGTACTCCTCGAGGAGCACCGACACCATGTCGCAGAATCCACGCACCGCGTTGGCAGGTGCGCCGTCGGGTCCGGTGATCTTCTCCGGTACCGAGTGGAACGCGCGGAACCACAGGCCGGCACTGTCGAGAACCATGAGCGGGCCCTGGGACACCGCGCCTCCTCGGGTCGAGTGTGGGCCGGGTATCGACCTTGCGTCAGAATAGTCCTCCCCGTGAGAGGGCGAGGTGACAGTGGTCCGCCGGGAGCGGACGGCGGGCGCCCGCGACGCCCGACGACCTAGGGTGGGGGGATGAGCACCGGCCCCTCGGACACCCACGCCCGGCGACTGACGGCGGTGCGTGATCGAGCGCGCGAGCTCGGGATCGATCACGTGGTGGTGTACTCGGGCGAGGACATGGACTACCTCACCGGCGAACGCATGGAGTCCCACGAGCGGCTCACGGCCCTCGTCGTGCCCGTCGGGGACGGAACGCCCCTCCTCGTGCTCCCTGCGCTCGAACTCTCCGGTGTCACCCGCCGGGCCGCCGCCCGGGTGGGCGCGGAGATCCATCCCTGGGCGGACGGTACGGACGCGGTCCCCCTGGTCGCGGGCACGGTGTGGGGCCGGATCGCCGTCTCGACCGCGCTGCCCGCGCTCCATCTCGTCCCACTCCAGCTGGGTGTCGACGGTGAGGTGATCCTGGCCTCGGAGGTGATCGACCACGTGCGGGCCGTCAAGACGCCGCACGAGCTCGACCAGCTCGCCGAGGCCGCCCGCCGTATCGACGCGGTCCACGCGCGGATGGGTGAGTTCCTCGAGGTCGGTCGTAGCGAGGAGCAGGTGGGTGAGCTGATCTCCGCCGCGATCGTGCAGGAGGGGCTCACACACGCCGAGTTCGTGATCGTCGGCTCGGGGCCCAACGGCGCCGACCCGCACCACGGGGTCTCAGACCGCGTGATCGAACCGGGGGACATCGTCGTGGTGGACATCGGCGGGCCACTCGAGAGCGGGTACCACTCGGATTGCACCCGCACGTACTCGATGGGGGCGCCCGACCCCGGGATCGCCGAGGCGTACGCGGTGCTGCAGGAGGCGCAGCGTCTGGCCCGGGAGGCGGTGCGCCCTGGCGTCGCGATCGGCGAGGTCGACGCCGCGGCCCGCGAACACCTCGCGGCCGCGGGGCTCGGGGAGTTGTTCCTCCACCGCACCGGACACGGGATCGGTCTGGGGCTGCACGAGCCCCCGTTCGTCGCGCCCGGGGCCGACACCGTGCTGGCGGAGGGCATGGTGTTCTCCGTCGAGCCCGGGATCTACACGGCGGGCGGGTGGGGTGCCCGTCTCGAGGACATCGTCGCGGTGACGGCGGACG
>NZ_JAALEF010000330.1:0-3884 GCF_014145245.1 Dietzia sp. B44
GGCCTCCGGGGCCGCGCCGGTCGCGAGAGCCGGAGCCAGGGCCACGACCAGTCCGAGCGCGAGCGCCCCGGCGAGAGGGGAGAGGCCGCGGGTGGCGGCCCGGTCCGGTGACGGTGATCTCACGTGTTCTCCAGTATCGGTGCTGGCGGAACGACTCTGCGCGCATGCCGCGGTGGACAAAACTATAACGTGTGTCCGTTCTACTGGTGGGGCACGTCACTTCCGGGCCGGACGTCAGGGTTCGGTGCACCGGTGTCGAATCGGTGGCCGGTGTCGGAGGGCGCTGTTACCGTGACGCCGTGCAGAACGACGTGCTCATGTGTTGGCGATGCGAACCCCGGTGGATCCGCGCCGCTCACCTCGCCCACCCCGCCTCGGCGTAGGACGCGCGTCACGGACCCACCGGGAACGGGTGGGCCGATCATCAGTCGGGAGCACGGTCCACACCGGACCACGGTTCGGCCCGGAGAGGACCACGGCCGAGACCGGCCCATCCCGACCTGATCGAGGAGAACGTCCAGGTGACCGCAAGTCCCCGAACCATCCACCTACCGCTGTCGGAATCGGACGTCCTGGTGAGCGCGCGCTCGCTGGCGGAGTACACCGACATGTTCAGCCTCGACGACGCGGACCTGGGTGGGCGGATCGTCGACTGCCCGGGCGGGGCGGCCAGCGCGGTGGCGGAGATCTGCGCGGCGGGCGGGGACGCGATCGCGGTGGATCCGCAGTACGCGCTCGGTGGCGGCGACCTGCGGGAACGGGTCCTGGCGGACCTGGATCGATCCCTGGCCCACTTCCACTCCCGGGACCGCGACTACGACTGGGACGTCCGGGGCGGCGTGGTCGGTCACGAATCCGTCCGCCGGACCGCGGCGGAGTCGATGCTCGCCGACCTCGAGGTCGCGCCCGGGAGGTACGTCGCCGGCGCTCTCCCGGATCTACCCCTGGCCTCCGACTCGGCCGACCTCGTCCTGTGCTCCCACCTTCTGTTCACCTACGCGGACCGGATGAGCACGGCCGACCATGTCGACGCGATCGTCGAGATGGCGAGGGTCGCCCCGGAGGTCCGCATCTACCCGCTGGTCGACCATTCGGGCACTCCCCTGCCCGAGCTGGTCCGCAGCGTGATCGCCAGGCTCAAGAAGGAACGGCTGACCAGTCGTATCGAGCCCGTCGTCCGGCCGTTCCAGCTGGCGGCCACCACGCGGTTGGTGGTGGAGCGGACCACCAACCGGCGGCCCTGACGCCGGGTCCGTGCTCAGCCGGGCGTGAGACGCAGGACCTGCTGCCCGGTGAACGGTGAGGTCTCGACGCTGGTGAGCAGGGGCTGCGGCCCGCCCACCTCGAGGGCCTGGCCGGGCTGGAACACGGTGCCCGAGCCCAGCGAGTACGCGACCAGGTCGCACATCTGCCCGTAGAGGGCGCCCGGGGGCCCGGCGACGTCGAGCCGTTCCATGTCCAGTCGGCCGAAGCGCCCGAGCCCGCTGGTGTAGACGCACGAGGTGGTCTCGGACTGCATGCCCGCCCGCACCCCGACGAGGGCGGGCACCGGGAGCGGGTTGCCGGCGACGAGATCGCGGTAGGGGCCGGCCGGCAGGGTGGTGGCCGCGCCGCCCACGCTCACCGCGATCGCGCCGGGCAGGGCGGTCAGGGCGGCGGCCACCGTGGCCACCGCGAGTTCGCACCGGAGCGTCTCGAGCCTGGGGTCCAGGTACTCGGGTTCGCCCGGTTCGCCGTCGTCGCCTGTCGGGCCGAGGCGGAAGGCGGCCACGACGACCTGGGAGCGATGCGTGTCCACCACGCTCTGGCCGCCGTTCCAGATGGCCAGGTTCTCGGTGTAGCGGGACGCCTCGCCGTCGGCCACCGGGAGGTCGAGCGGGGTGGCGACGACCGTGACGTCCTCGACCGACACGCCGGTCGCGGGATCGTCGTCCGTCCCGGGATCGACCTCGTAGGAGCCCTCGAAGATCTCGGCGAGGAGGTCGCCGACCTCGGCGTGGCCTGGTGCGGGACGGTCGAGCAGGACGATCGCGACCGGGGTGCTCTTCCAGGACAGGTCCTCGCCGGTGCGCGGATCCACGGTGGGCTGTTCCGCAGAGGGCTGTTCCGCGGCGGGCTGGTCGGGCTGCGGCGACTCGCTCATGCCCCGAGGCTAGCGGGTCAGTTGAGCAGGAAGTCGATCACCAGGCGCTCGAACTTGTCCTTCTGTTCGATCATCGCCCAGTGCCCGCAGCGCGAGAAGGCGTGGAGCTCGGCGCGGCGGAGCTGCCGGAACGCGAAGTGCGCCTGCTCGTAGGGCAGCATGCGGTCGTCGCGGCCCCAGATGAGCAGCGTCTCCTGGCGGATCTGGGAGGCCCGCGCGTAGAGCGGCGTGTAGGCGTTCTCGGGCTTGAGGATCGATCCGAAGATGGCGTACATCCGCTCGACGGCCCCCGGGGCGGTGGCGGCCTCGGTCCGCGCGCGGATCAGCTCGTCGGAGACGACCTTCTTGTTGCCCACCATCGTGTCGACCCAGGCGGCCATGGACTCGTCGGAGGGCGAGGCCAGGAAGTCGAACAGGCGCCGCGAGCCCTCGCTGGGCTCGGGGGTGAACAGCGGTGCCGCCAGGCCGCCGGGGCCCATGAGCGCCATTTTGCGGACGCGGCCGGGGTAGGCCAGGGCGGTCTCGCAGGCGACGTTGCCGCCCATCGAGTTGCCGATGATGTCGACCTTCTCGATGCCCTTGGCCTCACAGAACGCGTCGATCGCCTCGGCGGCGATCAGGGGGTAGGCCTTCTCCCACTCCAGGTCCGAGCTCCTGCCGAAGCCCGGCATGTCCAGCAGGATCGTGTGGAATCGCTCGGCGAAGACGGGGAAGTTGCCGGAGAAGTTGGACCACGCGGTGACGCCCGGGCCGGAACCGTGGAGGAACAGGACCGGGACCGTGCTCTCCGGCTCGGTCACGCTCTGCTCCCCCGCCTCGTGGAAGTGCAGCTCGAAGCGGCCGGCGGTGAGGGTCCTGCTGGTGGACTCGAAGTCGAGAGAGCTCATGGGAGTCACGATACTAGAACACGTTCTAGAGTCGGGCGCCTCGGCCGAAATGCGGGCGGCGTCGAAATTAAGTCAGCCGCGCGGGGAGTCCCTGAACATCCCCGCGCGGCGATGGCGAGGACTCTACTCGGAAATTCTCATGTGACAAGTAGGTAACGATTGTGGATTACGTCACATCGTTGATGTGGCGTCGACCGGCTCCTGCCGCGCCCGATGTGGAACGGCATGTTGACGGCGTGTCCAACTGCGGGATTCTGCTCAGCCCATCACCCGGTTCAGGAACGCGGTGGCGTCCGGCGTCGCCGCATAGACCGTCCCGCTGTGGTCCCTGTCCGGATAGACGTGCAACTCGAGTGGCTGGCGGTTCAGGGTCATCTCCGCCGCGAGGGACAGCGCGGAGGGCGCGGGCACGTCCAGGTCGAGCAGGCCCTGGCCCAGGAAGACCGGGCGGTCGTACCCGGTGGCCGGGGTCCCCATGTACCGCTGGAGATGGCCGAAGACGTCCGGGATGTCCCTGACCGGCCGGGTGAGCGCCTGGGAGATCTGGAAATCGCCCACCGCCGCGCGCATGTCCTCGTAACAGAGCTGCTCGGCGGAGTCGACCATCTCACGGCCCCGCGGGGTGAGGAACTGGTCGAGCTCGAACTCGGGGTGCTGGTCACGCAGGCCGGCGAGGATGTAGAAGGCGTAGAGGTTGAGGCCGGTGGGCAGCGACACCGGGGGGAAGCCCGGCCCGCCCCACTGGAAGAGGTGCTCGAGGTTGGCCGGCGCGCCGGTGGCCACGACGCCCCGGAAGTCCAGCCCCGAGGGCGCCCCCAGCTCGGTGGCCCGGGTGGCGGTGACCAGCGCGGCCC
>NZ_JAALEF010000331.1:0-4320 GCF_014145245.1 Dietzia sp. B44
TGGCGCGTCCTGGCGGAGACCGGGCACGTCAGCGGGCACGCGGACCGGGTGGGGGTGCGCATCGATCCGGCCGGGCCCGTGCCCCGGTCGAGCACCCGCGAGATCCCCAGCGAGGGCATGGTGCGCGGCGCGGTGCAGGTCCCGGCCGACGGTTCACCGGTCGTGTTCGGACCCGACCACCCCGTCACGGGCGGGTACCCGGTGATCGGGGTGTTGACCTCGCGGTCGTCGGACGCACTGTCCCAACTCCTGCCGGGAGCGCCGGTGAGCTTCCGGAGGGTGTCGGAGTGACCGACTAGGGTGTGCCAGGCGGAACCAAGTACCCTGGACCGTTGGTGTGCGCGGAAATCACTGCCTGCGGGCCGGTTTTCGTCCCTCACCGAAAGACGACTCTCTTCGAGGTGAAAGCAGACCATGTCAGCGATCGTCCTGATCGGCGCCCAGTGGGGCGACGAGGGCAAGGGGAAGGCCACCGACATCCTGGGCGGCCGCGTCGAGTACGTGGTCAAGCCCAACGGCGGGAACAACGCCGGCCACACCGTGGTGGTGGGCGGAGAGAAGTACGAGCTCAAACTCCTCCCCGCCGGGATCCTCTCGCCCACCGCCGTGCCCGTGATCGGCAACGGCGTGGTGGTCAACCTCGAGGCGCTGTTCGAGGAGATCGACGGCCTCGAGGCCCGCGGCGCCGACACCTCGCGGCTGCGCATCTCCGCCGACGCCCACCTGGTGGCCCCGTACCACCAGGCGCTGGACAAGGTGACCGAGCGGTTCCTGGGCAAGAAGGCCATCGGTACCACCGGCCGCGGCATCGGCCCCACCTACGCCGACAAGGTCTCGCGGGTGGGGATCCGCGTGCAGGACGTCTTCGACGAGTCCATCCTGCGGCAGAAGATCGAGGGCGCGCTGCACCTCAAGAACCAGATCTTCGTCAAGATCTACAACCGCCGCGCGGTCGAGGTCGACGAGATGGTGGAGTACTTCCTCTCCTACGCCGACCGGCTGCGGCCCATGGTCAGCGACACCACCCTCATGCTCAACCAGGCCCTGGAGCGCGGCGAGTCCGTGCTGATGGAGGGCGGCCAGGCCACCATGCTGGACGTCGACCACGGCACCTACCCGTTCGTCACCTCGTCCAACCCCACCGCCGGCGGCGCCTGCGTGGGGTCGGGCGTCGGGCCGACCAAGATCACCCACTCGCTGGGCATCGTCAAGGCGTACACCACGCGAGTGGGCGCCGGGCCGTTCCCGACCGAGCTCTTTGACAAGTGGGGCGAATACCTGCAGGTCACCGGCGGCGAGGTGGGCGTCAACACCGGCCGCACCCGTCGCTGCGGCTGGTACGACGCCGTGATCGCGCGCTACGCCGCCCGGGTCAACGGGTTCACCGACTACTTCCTCACCAAGCTCGACGTGCTCACCGGCATCGGCGAGATCCCCATCTGCGTGGCCTACGACGTCGACGGCGTCCGGCACGACGAGATGCCCATGTCGCAGACCGACTTCCACCACGCCACGCCGATCTACGAGACCATGCCCGGCTGGGAGGTCGACATCACCGGGGCGCGCGAGTTCAGCGATCTGCCGCCGGAGGCCCGCGCCTACGTGCTACGGCTCGAGGAGCTGGCCGGTTGCCACATGTCGTACATCGGGGTGGGCCCGGGCCGCGACCAGAACGTGGTGCGGCGCGACATCCTGAGCTGACCCGGGCCGGCGACTCAGGCCGCGGGGTGGCAGGACGACCCGCGTGATCGGGCGGAGGGACGAGGTATCCGGGGATATAGTCCCCTGCGGCGGTGTCGTTGATCCGCAGCCGGCCGCGTCCCCTCGACGATCGGATGACGCCCATGCCTTCCCTCGCCCGTCTCGGCGTCGCCGCCGCGACCACCGTCCTCACCTCGGTCACCCTCTGGTCAGGAGCCGGGGTGGCGGCAGCGCAGGAACTGACGCTCGTGGGGGCGCCCCGGAACGCCCCCAGCGCGACCTACACCAGTCTCAGCTCCCTGTCCGTCACCCGCTCGTCCGGTGAACCCGTCGTGTCCTACGCCAACAGGTCCGGGCGCGACCTCTTCTGCCTGACGATCCTCAGCACCGCTGAGGTGGTCAACGCCTACTACGATTTCCTCCGCACTCTCGAACCGGACGCGGAGGAGATCGAACTGCCCGACGAGCTCGAGGCGAGCGTCGAGGCCGCCGAGCAGGCCGGCCGGTTCGGGTATCTCACCTTCGAATCCGCGCCGGGCTCACGAGGCCCCGTCGACCCCGTGTTCGCCGTGCTCCCAGCGGACGGGTCGTTCGCGCTCGAAGCCGTGTCGAGCTGTACCGGGGACGGATACGTCGAGGTCGAGAGCACGACCTCGGGCGGGTACATCGGGTCACTTCCGGTGGGGTCGTCGGGCCTCGCGTCGAGCAGCGGGAAGACCACGGGTTCACTCGCGCTGGGCGTGGTCGCCGCGGTGGCGGTCGGAATCGGTGTGGCCACCGGGTCCACCTCAGCGCCCCCGTTCTGAGTGCTGGGCGGTGCCGGGGTTCAGCTTCGGCGTCAGCTCGGCAGGCCAGGGATCTGCGGAAGGGGGAACGCCCCGCCCGCCACTCCCGCGCCGACGGCCAGAGCGATGGAGACTCCCACCCCCGCGAGGATGATGAGACCGGCTCCGACGATGGGGTTGTCCAGGGAGCCGCCGTCCGCTGATCCCGACGCCTGCGCAACGTAGGCGACATGGCCGTCCGGGACGGGGGCGGCGTGGGCGGGCGCAACGGCAACGGAAGTGGCGGCGGTCAGAGCGAGAGCGGCGGCGGCAGAGGTTGTGCGGGTCATGATCATGTCTCCAGTATCGACTCTGAATGGACGGGCATTACCTACGGCCGTTCCTGCGGTCGGCTCGCGGCCCTCTGTGCGGCGGTGATGCACGCTCCGGCGCCGGCCCACTGTGCGGCCGCCTCGCGGCTCTGTGCGCCCGGCTCTATGATTCGGCGCGTTCTCGGAGGTATCGGCCGAGAAAGTCCGTTCCAGAACTCGCCGAGGACGCACGAACCGAGACGAGCCTTCGCGGATCGCTCCTCATCGCTCCTTGACGGTCCTGACCGCTCCCGAGAGGCGTCGATCTCGGGAGCGATCCGAGGGCAACGATCTGGCTGTGGATTGTCGTCCTGCTCATCCACAGCGGGCCGGCCACTACCCGGTGGACGGGCGTTCGCGTAGCACCATGCGGTCATGCCACCGACACACTCAGACCCTGCGCGCTCAGACCCTGCGCGACCGCCGAGGCGTGAGGCGGCCTTCGTCAGAGCCGTCTACGGTGGCGAGCCGTTCCTGGTCAACAGCGCACTGGCTGCGGGGATCCTCACAAGACAGGATCTGCGCACCCGCTTCCGTCGACTGCACCCGAGGGTCTACGTGCGAGCGTCAGCCGAACTCGACCCGGCGCAGAAGATCCGCGCGGCCTGGCTATGGGGTGGCCCACGCTCGGTGATCTGCGGGGGCGCCGCCGGGCACCTGGCCGGGGAGGCGTACTTCGGGGAGGAGCTAGTTCGCGACGAGGTCCAGCTCTGGAGGCCGACCTGGCGCAGGGCCCCGCCCGGGATCGTCGTCCGCAAGTGGACCGCCACTCCCGACCATCTGCTGTGGCAGGGGATGGCCGTGACGACCCCCGCCAGGACCGCAATCGACCTCGCCCGGCATATGGCGTCTGATGTCCGGGCGGTCGCGGCGCTCGATTCCATGTGTCGCACAGGCGGCACTGATCCGGATGCGATCGCGGCGGCGGCGTTCGCCATGGCAGGTCAGACCGGGGTCCGTCGTGTGCTGGGGTTGCTGCCCGCCGTGGATCCGTTGGCCGAGTCGCCCAAGGAGTCCGAACTGCGGTTGATCATGGGGCGACTGATCTGCCGGTGTTCGAGTCGCAGGTCGAGGTGCGAGATGAGTCCGGCGCGCTGGTGTCGCGACTCGACCTGGGTAACCGCCGGTGGAAGGTCGGGTTGCAGTACGACGGCAACGAGCATCTGACCCGGGCCCGTCGAGACGGCGATTCCGTGGCGATGCTGCGGCTGGCGTCACTGGGATGGGAGGTGAGGCGGGTGACACAAGGTCTGCTGCACACCCCGCGGACGCTCACCAGATTCGTTCGCGGGGCCTTCGAGAAGCAGGGCTGGGAGCATTCCGTGTGACCCGGTCGCATTCACTGAATCCCGGTCACGTTCTGGGACGGGCCCACTCGGCCGATGCATCCAGGACCGCGCCGGATCGGGGTGGCCGCCGGATCGAGGTGGCCGCCGGATCGGGGATGGCCGGCGGGTGGCGACAGGCGGGTGGCGACAGGCGGG
>NZ_JAALEF010000332.1:0-1410 GCF_014145245.1 Dietzia sp. B44
AGGAGATCGACGAGCGGCTCGCCGATCTCCTCGCCCGCATGGTGACGGGCCACCGCGACGGCGGGGACGGGACGGACTAGACGGTGGGCCCCTCCGACCCGTGACCGACCGGCCCCTCCGGACCCTGGCCGACCGGGGTCTCCGGACCGTGACCCGCCGGGACCTCCGGCCCGTGACCGACCGGCTCCTCCGGCCCCTGGTCCAGGCGGAACGGAGGGTACTCGTCGCGCAGGAGCAGGACGTACGAACCGACCCGGTACACCCAGCGGTTCAGACCCACGATCAGGTCGAAGAGCCCGGGCAGGTAGCGGCCGGTGAACAGCAACCCGATCGCGGCGATCAGCACGAGCAGGCCCACCAGCGAGATGTTCCACTCGGCGCCCCCGTACTCCGAGGCGCTGGTCAGAGCCGCCCCGCCGCCGGTGAGGATGCCCACGATGAGCAGGTGCGGGATCACGAGCAGCCACCACTTGACCAACACCAGGCCGCGCGAGAGCCGCTCGGGGTAGGCCACGTCCAACTCGGCCGGGTAGTCGGCGGGCGCCAGCGAGAAGGGCGGGTACCGGTCCGTGCCGAGCACGGAGTAGGCGTAGAACCCCACGCGCCAGTTCCACCGCAGCACCCCGACGCTGTACATGAACCACGACCGCGGATAGCGACCGGTGAACAGCACGACCAGGCCCGCGGCGATGGT
Organism: Dietzia sp. B44; assembly: GCF_014145245.1. Lineage (NCBI taxonomy): Bacteria > Bacillati > Actinomycetota > Actinomycetes > Mycobacteriales > Dietziaceae > Dietzia > Dietzia sp. B44. The sequence continues at coordinate 695 of NZ_JAALEF010000332.1, forward strand.
GGTGACCACCAGCGCGAACCACAGCAGCGCGATGACGATGTAGTGCGGGATCGCCAGCAGCCACTTGATCAGCCACATCGCGCGCGAGACCTGCGGGTCCGGGAGACCGGTCAGACGCAGCGGATCGGGACCCGCGCCCACGGCGTGGACGCCCGCACCGGGCCCGCGGTCGATGTCGCGCCCGAGGCCGGCGGTTCCTAGCAGGATCAGCGGCAGCCCCAGCACCAGGGCCACGATCCCGGTGACCAGAACCCCGGGATTGGCGAGCCCGAACAGCTCGGTGTGCGCGCCCACCTGCACGTCGACCCACACCGGGCGGGCGCCGTCGGCGTTCATCACCACGACCACCCAGTCGCCGGACTGCAGGTCGACGGTGATCGTCTGCTGCTCGCCGCCCGTCGCGGACTGGGCCCAGAAGTCCTGGTCGGTCGGCGGTTCGGGGGTGCGGGTGCCGGGCACCTCGTCGAGCGCGGTGTCGGGGTCGGACCCCGTGCCCCATGTGTACGGGGTCTCGACGGTGTACCCGGTGTCCCACGGGTCGTCGCCGAACACCGCGTGGGGGACGTCGTTGAGATAGGCCGAGACATCGGACGCATCGGCGATGCCGATGAACACGTCCTGATCGGGGACCACCGGGGTCGCGCGGAGCTGGATACTGATCAGGTCGTCGAGACCGAACGTGCCGACGGTGGCGCCCTCGTCGACGTGGACCGTGA
>NZ_JAALEF010000029.1:0-6267 GCF_014145245.1 Dietzia sp. B44
GACCCCCGGGTGCGGGACGCCGGGACCGTGCACCTGGGCGGTGACGCGGAGCAGATCGCGGCGGCCGAACGCGACGTGGCGGCGGGCCGTCACGCGGACCGGCCGATGGTCCTCGTCTCCCAACCGTGGGTGGTGGACCCGGGGAGGGTCGCCGCCGACGGACGACGACCCCTGTGGACGTACGCACACGTGCCCGCCTACTCCGAGCTGGACCAGACCGAGCAGGTCCTCCGCGCCCTGGAGGAGGTCGCTCCCGGCGTCCGCGACGTGGTGGTGTCGACCCGCTGTACGCCCGCGTCGCGGATGGGCCGACACAACGCGAACTACGAGGGCGGCGACATCGCCGCGGGCCGCGTCGACCTGCGCGGACTCATCGCCCGTCCGGTTCCACGGGCGGATCCCTTCGCGACCGGGGTCCCGGGGGTGTGGCACGCCTCCGGGTCCACGCCCCCCGGGCCCGGTGTCCACGGGATGGCGGGCCAGCACGTCGCCGAGCGGATCATCCGCGGTTGACGAACCCGCGCCCCGGCGGAGAGCCGACCTACTGGTAGGACACGAACCACGGCCGGGGTTCGACCGCCATGGTCTGCTCCGCGGTGAAGGTCGGCGTGTCCTCGTCGTAGAAGTTCTTCCAGGCCATCCAGATGTCCGGGGACAATCCCTGCTGCAGGACCTCCCACGTCTCCAGCTTCATCTCCGGGGTCCCGTGACCGTCGGCGTGGAGGGAGATCGCGACCTCGGGCCGTGAGGTGTCGATGTCCTCACGGTCGGTGATCATCGCCAGGCTGAACTGATGCAGGATGAGCAGCTTCTGTGGCCCCCCGGAGTCGCGGGTGAGATCGGCGAGCCAGTGCGTGACCCGGTTGATCTCCTCGGCGCTCGCACTGCCGATCTGCGCCCCCGGGCGTTGGCCGGGTTCGAGCTTCCACTCGGGGTCCAGGGCCAACCCCACGTTGGGCCGCCTGAGCAGCTCCTCGAACAGCCGCGCCTGGTCGAGCAGGTCCGCCATCCCGGGCTGCAGGTCGATCACCGCGTAACCGCCGGCCTCGGTGATCGCGTCGATGAGGGGCTCGAACTCCTCCGGCGCCCACTCGTTGGTGTAGTTGCCGTCCGCTCCGGGGGATGTGGAGGCGACGGTGGCGATGATCTCGAACGCGGGGATCACCGGCTCGGGTGAGTACGGCTGGTACTCCTCGACCAGCTGTCGCACCCGCTCGGCGCTCTCCTCCGGACCCTGCTCACCGAGAATGCCCAGTGCCGGGGTGATCGGAGACCCGTAGGCCGCCACGAAGCGCCGGCCCGGGAACAACAGCTGCCCCCCGCCGGGGAGCTCGGGGACGGAGCGGGCCATCTCGACCCGGTCGGCCAACTCCTCCTCGGTGCCCCATCCGGGCCCGAGGGCGATCACGGTGTCGGCGTCCATGACCGCCTCGACTGAGCCGCCGTCGACCCGCGGGTCCGGAGCCCGGAGGTGGGAGACGGCCGCTCCGCTCGAGACGGCGGTCGCCACCGCGGCCACCGGGGTCCGGTCGTACACGAGGACGCGGGGGGCCTCCTCCGCCGACCAGGCGGGTCCTCCCGCGGAGAACACCTCGACGTCCGACGCGGGCTCGCCGCCGGCGGTGAACTCCCCGACGACCATCAGGGACGGCGAACCCGGTGCCTGGTGGACCGTGACGTCGTCCACGCGGTCCCCCGGGATCTCCTGCTCGGACTCGAACGTGATCCCGGTCAGCTCCTCCAGCTCGGTGCGGCCCTCCGGTGCGTCGACCACCTCGCCGTCGTCGGGCGTGAACGTCACCTCGCCGACCCGCAGCACGCGCTCGGCGCCCATCCGTTCCAGCTCGCTCGCGAGGGCGTCGTCACCGCCGGCCACCGCGGTGAGCATCGGCGCGCGCAGTCCCACCGCCACGGACGCCGCGCGGGCCTGGGCGGCCTCGTCCGGTGCGGCCACCACGACCACCGGGGCGGTCTCCACCAGGAGGCGGGTCGTCTCGACGCCGGACGAGTCGGCGTCGACCGCGATCCTCGCACCGTCGACCTGCGCGGCGGTGATCCCCGGCCCGTCCTCGTCCGTACCCGACGTACACGCGACGGTGGACGCGACCAGGCAGAACGAGAGGACCGCCGCCCCCACTCCTCGGTTGAAGTGGCGCACGGCGGTCCTCCTGAAAGCTCGGGAATCGATCCCGGTGGACCCTACAGGGGTCTCAGGCGGTCTCGGTGATCGGCCGGTCGACCCAGCTCATCAGGTCGCGCAGCTTCTGCCCGGTGACCTCGATCGGGTGCTCGGCGTTCTCCTTGCGGAGCTGCTCGAGCTCTTTGTTGCCGCCCTCGACGTTGGCGACGAGGCGCTTGGTGAAGGTGCCGTCCTGGATGTCGGAGAGGATGGCCTTCATGCGCTCCTTGGTGCCGGCGTCGATGACGCGCGGGCCCGAGAGGTAGCCGCCGAACTCGGCGGTGTCGGACACCGAGTAGTTCATCCGCGCGATGCCGCCCTCGTACATGAGGTCGACGATCAGCTTGAGCTCGTGGAGCACCTCGAAGTAGGCGAGCTCGGGTGCATAGCCGGCCTCGACCATGACCTCGAAGCCCGTCTTGACGAGCTCCTCGGTGCCGCCGCACAGCACGGCCTGCTCACCGAACAGGTCGGTCTCGGTCTCGTCCTTGAAGGTGGTCTTGATGACGCCCGCGCGGGTGCCACCGATCGCCTTGGCGTAGGACAGCGCGAGCGCCTCGCCCTCGCCCTTCGGGTCCTGCTCGACGGCGATGAGCGCCGGGACGCCCTTGCCGTCGACGAACTGACGGCGCACCAGGTGGCCGGGCCCCTTCGGGGCGACCATCGCGACGGTGACGCCCTCGGCGGGCTTGATCAGACCGAAGTGGATGTTGAGGCCGTGGCCGAAGAACAGCGCGTCGCCGTCGTTCAGGTTGGGCTCGATCTCCTCGGTGAAGATCTGCGCCTGCGAGGTGTCGGGGGCGAGCAGCATGATGACGTCGGCCCACTTGGTGGCCTCGGCGGCGGTCATGACCTCGAGGCCGGCCTCCTCGGCCTTCGCGCGGGACTTGGAGCCCTCGCGCAGACCGATCGCGACCTCGACGCCGGAGTCGCGCAGGCTCAGCGAGTGCGCGTGCCCCTGCGAGCCGTAACCGATGACGGCGACCTTGCGGCCCTGGATCAGCGACAGATCCGCCGAGTCGTCGTAGAACATCTCCACTGCCATGGTGGATTCCCTTCGTGTTGGTTCGTGTAGCCGGGACTTGTGTAGGAGTCGAGACTATCGAGTGGTGGTGATGGACTTGGGGCCGCGTCCCAGCGCGACCATGCCGGACTGCACGATCTCGCGGATGCCGTAGCCGTCGAGCATCCGCAGCAGCGCGTCGAGCTTGTCGGGGGTACCCGTGGCCTCGAGCGTGAGCGATTCCGGGGAGACGTCCACGATGTGGGCGCGGAACAGACTGGCGATCTCGACGATCTGGCCACGGTTGGTGGTGTCGGCGCGGACCTTGACCAAGGTGAGTTCGCGGGCGACCGAGCCGGCCGGGTCCTGCTCCACGATCTTGATGACGTTGACCAGCTTGTTGAGCTGCTTGGTCACCTGTTCGAGGGGGAAGTCCTCGACGGCCACGACGATCGTCATGCGTGAGAGCCCGTCGGTCTCGGTGGGGCCCACCGCGAGGGACTCGATGTTGAACCCGCGCCGGGAGAACAGCGACGCCACGCGCGCGAGCACGCCGGGCTTGTCCTCCACCAGCACGCTCAGGGTGTGGGAGCGGGCGGTCACTGGTCCTCCTCCTGGGCGGCGAGCACGGCGGCGTCGATCCGCTCGGTCACCTCGTGGACGTCCGCGGCGTCGTCCGCCACGGAATCGGTGTCGTCGAACAGCGGCCGGATGTCCCGCGCCGCCATGATCTCGTCGTTGGACGTACCCGCCGCGACCATCGGCCACACCTGGGCGTCCTTGCCCACGATGAAGTCGATGAGCACCGGGCGGTCGTTGATCTCGCGGGCCTTGGCGATGACCTCGTCGACGTCCTCGGCGCGCTCACAGCGGAACGCCACGCACCCGAGGGCCTCGCCGAGCTTGACGAAGTCGGGGATGAGCTTGGACTGCGTCGACAGGTCGGTCTGCGAGTAGCGCTGATCGTAGAACAGCGTCTGCCACTGGCGGACCATGCCGAGGTTGCCGTTGTTGATCAGCGCCACCTTGATGGGGGCGCCCTCGATCGCACAGGTGGCGAGCTCCTGGTTGGTCATCTGGAAGCACCCGTCGCCGTCGATGGCCCACACCTCGGCGTCGGGACGACCGAACTTGGCCCCCATCGCCGCGGGGACCGAGTACCCCATGGTCCCGAGCCCGCCCGAGTTGAGCCACGTGCGCGGCTTCTCGTACTGGACGAACTGCGCGGCCCACATCTGGTGCTGGCCCACGCCGGCGCAGTAGACGGCGTCGGGGCCCGCTGCCGCGCTGAGGCGCTCGATCACGTACTCCGGGGAGAGCGAACCGTCCGACTGCGGTCCGTATCCGAGGGGGTACTCGGAGCGGATCTCGTCCAGTTGCCCCACCCAGGCGGTGGGCTCGGCGAGCGCTCCGGAGTCGCGCTCGCCGCGCAGCGTCTCGACGAGCTCGACCAGCACCTCCTTGATGTCGCCGACGATCGGCACGTCGACCGCGCGGTTCTTGCCGATCTCCGCCGGATCGATGTCTGCGTGGATGACCTTGGCGTCGGGGGCGAAGGTGTCGAGCTGGCCGGTGACCCGGTCGTCGAAACGGGCGCCCAGCGTGACGAGCAGATCAGACCGCTGCAGCGCGGCGACCGCCGCGACGGTGCCGTGCATGCCGGGCATGCCGTAGTGCAGCCGGTGCGAGTCGGGGAACGCACCGCGGGCCATCAGGGTGGTGACCAACGGGATCCCCGACAGCTCGGCCAGCGCCAGCAGCTCCGCGGAGGCGTCGGCCTTGATCACCCCGCCGCCCACATACAGGACCGGGCGCTGGGCCTTGGCGATGAGCCGCGCCGCCTCGCGGATCTGCTTGCCGTGGGGCTTGGTGACCGGGCGGTACCCGGGCAGCTTCATCTCCGGCGGCCACGAGAACGTCATCTCGGCCTGCAGGACGTCCTTGGGGATGTCCACCAGCACCGCGCCCGGTCGGCCGGTCTGCGCGATGTGGAACGCCTCCGCGATCATCCGCGGGATGTCCTCGCCGTGCGAGACGAGGAAGTTGTGCTTCGTGATCGGCATGGTGATGCCGGAGATGTCGGCCTCCTGGAAGCCGTCGGTGCCGATGAGCGCGGTGCCCACCTGCCCGGTGATGGCGACGATCGGAACCGAGTCCATCTGCGCGTCCGCGAGCGGCGTCACGAGGTTGGTGGCCCCGGGGCCCGAGGTGGCCATGCAGACGCCGACCCGGCCGGTGGCCTGCGCGTACCCGGTGGCCGCATGCCCTGCGCCCTGCTCGTGCCGGACCAGCACGTGTCGGACCTTGACCGAGTCGTAGAGGGGATCGTAGACGGGCAGGATCGCGCCGCCGGGGATACCGAAGACGACCTCGGTGCCGATCTCCTCGAGGGACCGGACCACCGCCTGGGCGCCCGTCATCCGCTCGGGGGCCGCGGACCGGGCCCTGTGCTCTGCACCCGGACGGGGTCCGGGCTGTGCCGTTGGTGCGCTCACTTCAACTGTCCTTCATGGTGGTCGTGGAGCTGACGTTCGTCGCCGCACCCGGTCCGGTGGGACCAGGGGAACCCGGCAACAAAAAACCCCCGACGGCCACGGGGGCCGGCGAGGGTGCGCGTCGACGGAAAGCCAGGTAGCGGCTCAGGCGCCGACGCGCCGGCCGAGTACTAGACCGTTCCAGGTGTTCACGCGCTCAGGTTAGGCCCCGTCCGTCACGGTCGTCAACTCGTGGAAACTGAATCCCACATAGTGGACCGTGAGACAGTGGAGGGCACCATGAGCGCCGCATTCAGAGCACCCCACCCGGAGTCCACGCCCACCGACCGCGCACTCTTCCGGGTCAACCCCATGTCCTACGCCGTCATCGCCATCGTCGTCCTGGCGATCCTCTGGCCCGTCACCGCCTATCCCGTCGCTCTGGGATGGCTCGTGCTGCTCCCGATCGGATTCGGCTGGTGGGTCGCACGGACCCACACCAGGATCGACGAGGACGGGGTCCACCTGTCGACGTGGCGGGCGAGCAGGTCCGTTCCCTGGGAGGAGGTCAAGGGGGTGCTGTTCCCCAAGAACGGCTTCGCCCGCCTCGT
>NZ_JAALEF010000333.1:0-3089 GCF_014145245.1 Dietzia sp. B44
CTCCGGCGGCCGGGCCGCGGTGGTGGTCCCGGGCCACGGCACCGTCGACCGCGTCCTGGAACGCCTGTCCGAGGCGGAGGTCCCGGCCACCGCCGCCCCGGCGGGATCCGAGCCCGCCCCCGGCGTGGTGTCGGTCTACGAGGCGATCCTGCACGGGGGGTTCGCCCTGTCGGGGGACTCCGGGGAGCAGGGGGACCACCTCGTCGTCGTCTCCGAGACCGACCTCACCGGCAACCGACTCGGCGCCACCGCGCGCCCCAAGGCGCGCCACGCCAAGCGACGCAACCAGGTGGACCCGCTGGCGCTCAAGGCCGGCGACTGGGTGGTGCACGACCAGCACGGCATCGGCCGGTTCGTGGAGATGGTCGAGCGGCAGGTGCGCGGCGGGGACGGTTCGAGCCGCCGCGAATACGTGGTGATCGAGTACGCCCCCGGCAAACGCGGGGGCGCCGGCGACCGCCTGTTCGTGCCCATGGAGTCCCTCGGACAGCTGAGCCGCTACGTAGGCGGGGAGGCCCCGACGCTGAGCAAGATGGGCGGCGCCGACTGGCAGAACACCAAGCGCAAGGCCCGCAAGGCGGTTCGGGAGATCGCCACCGAGCTGGTGCAGCTCTACGCCAAGCGGCAGTCCGCCCCGGGCCGCGCGTTCGGCCCCGACACCCCCTGGCAGCGGGAGATGGAGGACGCGTTCCCGTTCACCGAGACCGTCGACCAGCTCACGGCGATCGAGGAGGTCAAGGGGGACATGGAGAAGACCGCCCCCATGGACCGCGTGGTGGTGGGCGACGTGGGCTACGGCAAGACCGAGGTGGCCGTGCGGGCGGCGTTCAAGGCCGTGCAGGACGGCACCCAGGTCGCGGTACTGGTGCCCACCACGCTGCTCGCGCAGCAGCACCAGGCGACCTTCGTCGAGCGCATGACCGGGTTCCCCGTGACCGTCAAGGGGCTCAGCCGGTTCACCTCCGACGCCGAGGCCAAGGAGGTACTCAAGGGGCTGGCCGACGGCACGGTGGACGTGGTGATCGGCACCCACCGGTTGCTGGCCACCGCGGTGCACTGGAAGAACCTCGGGCTGGTGGTGGTGGACGAGGAGCAGCGCTTCGGTGTGGAGCACAAGGAGCACATCACCTCGCTGCGCACCCACGTGGACGTGCTGACCATGTCCGCGACGCCCATCCCGAGGACGCTGGAGATGTCGCTGGCCGGGATCCGCGAAATGAGCCAGATCCTCACTCCGCCCGAGGAGCGGCTGCCCGTGCTCACATACGTCGGCGCGCACTCGGACAAGCACGTCGCCGCCGCCATCCGCCGCGAGCTGCTGCGCGAGGGGCAGGTGTTCTACGTGCACAACCGGGTGCGGACCATCGACGCCACCGCGGCGAAGATCCGCGACCTGGTGCCCGAGGCGCGCGTGGTGGTGGCCCACGGGCAGATGGGGGAGGAGCAGCTCGAGCAGACCGTCGGCGGGTTCTGGAACCGCGACTACGACGTGCTGGTGTGTACGACCATCGTCGAGACCGGCCTGGACATCTCCAACGCCAACACCCTGATCGTGGACCGCTCCGACCAGCTGGGTCTGTCGCAGATGCACCAGCTGCGCGGGCGCGTGGGCCGGTCCCGCGAGCGCGGCTACGCCTACTTCCTCTACGACCCGGAGAAGCCGCTCACCGAGACCGCGTACGACCGGCTGGCCACCATCGCCCAGAACAACGACCTGGGCGCGGGCATGGCCGTGGCCATGAAGGACCTCGAGCTGCGCGGCGCCGGCAACGTCCTGGGCGCCGAGCAGTCCGGCCACATCGCCGGCGTCGGCTTTGACCTCTACATCCGTCTGGTGGGCGAGGCCGTGGAGGCCTACCGCGCGATCGCCGACGGCGAGACCGTGGAGGTCGAGGAGGAGGTGGGCGAGATCCGCATCGAGCTGCCGGTCGACGCCTACATCCCGGTCGAGTACGTCGACGGCGACCGGCTACGGCTCGAGGCGTACCGCAAACTGTCCCAGGCGCGGGCGCCCGAGGACATCGACGCGGTGGTCGAGGAACTGGTGGACCGCTACGGACCCATGCCCGCCGAGGCCCGGCGCGTGGTGTCCGTGTCGCGACTGCGGCTCGTGTGCCAGAAGTACAAGGTGCGCGAGATCGTGCTGGCCGGCTCCCGCCTGCGCGTGGGCCCGCTCGATCTGCTCGACTCCCAGCAGATCCGGCTCAAGCGCATGTACCCGGCCGCGCAGTACCGGGCCACGCAGAAGACCGTGCTGCTCCCGCTGCCCAAGGCGGCAGGCGCGCGTGCCGGTGCGGGCGCGGAGAAGGCGCGCGACGACGAGATGCTGCAGTACGCCGCCGACTTCCTCACCGCCATGGCCGGGGATCCCGAGGGCTCGCACCCGGTGATCCAGCCGGAGTTGGTGTCGGTGTGAGTCCCGAGTCCGGTTCCGGCTCCGACCCCCATCGAAAAGAGCGTTCCGCACAGATCCACTCGGCCGATGTGTCCGAAACGCTCTTTTCGACGGGCTCGAGCTTGAGCGCGGGCGCGGGCGCGGGGGATCGGCTCGCCGAGGCCGTCGAGGTGATGGCCCGCATCCGGCGCGACGGCGAGTGGGAAGCCGCCCAGACCCACGCCTCGCTACTGCCGTACCTGCTGGAGGAGTCGTGGGAGCTGGTCGACGCCGTGGCCGACGGAGACCGCGATGAGTTGGTCTCCGAGCTCGGCGATCTTCTCCTGCAGGTGCTGTTCCACGCCGCGATCGGCGAGGAGCGGGCCGAGGGGGCGTTCGACATCCACGACGTGGCCGGCGCCCTTCTGGACAAGCTGCGCCGGCGTGCGCCCTACTGGTTCACCGCTGATGGCGCTGCCGGCCTCGACGCCGCAGAGCAGGACCGGCTCTGGCAGGAGGCCAAGGCCGCCGAACGTACCGGTCGCCCCCCGCGCGGGGTGGTCGACGGCATCCCGTGGGACATGCCGGCCCTCGCCCTCGGGCAGAAAGTGCTGGCCCGCGCCCGCTCGGCGGGTGTGCCCGATGAGCTGGTCCCCGCGCAGATGAGGGTGGTCCACGTGGACCCGGCGGGCCTCTTCCGCGAGCACACCGCCGG
>NZ_JAALEF010000334.1:0-5325 GCF_014145245.1 Dietzia sp. B44
CGCCGCCGCGAGCGCCGCCACCGCCGCCGGCCTGGGCCCCGCCTACAACGTGGCCGAGGGATTCGAGGGCGACCCGGACGCGGCGGGCCATCGCGGGTCGGTCAACGGGTGGAAGGTCGCGGGACTGCCCTGGCGACAGTCCTGACCCGGCCCGACCCGCCACCGCACCACCGACGACACTCAGAAAGCAGCGGATGAGAAACAACGAGCTCCCCGACGGACTCCACCCCGACACCCTGGGGGTGCGGGCCGGGCAGATGCGCACCGGCTTCGAGGAGACCGCCGAGCCGATGTTCCTCAACTCCGGCTACGTCTACGAGTCGGCCGAGGCGGCCGAGGCGTCGTTCAACGGGGACATCCAGCGGTTCGTGTACTCCCGCTACGGCAACCCCACCGTGGCGATGTTCCAGGAGCGGCTGCGGCAGATCGAGGGCGCCGAGGCGTGCTTCGCCACCAGTTCCGGCATGTCGGCGGTCTTCGTCTCGCTGGCCGCGCTGCTGGGCAACGGCTCGCGGCTGGTGGCCTCGCGGGCGCTGTTCGGCTCGTGTTTCGTGATCTGCAACGAGATCCTGCCGCGCTGGGGCGTGGAGACGGTGTTCGTGGACGGCTCCGACCTCGAGCAGTGGCGCGAGGCGCTCAGCGAGCCGACCGACGCCGTGTTCTTCGAGTCGCCCTCCAACCCCATGCAGGAGCTGGTGGACGTGCGCGCGGTCTGCGAGCTGGCGCACGCGGCGGGCGCGCAGGTGGTGGTGGACAACGTCTTCGCCACCGTCCTGCACCAGAAGCCGCTCGAGCTGGGCGCGGACATCGTGGTCTACTCCACCACCAAGCACATCGACGGTCAGGGCCGCGTCCTGGGCGGCGCCGTGCTGGGGCCGGAGGAGTACATCTCCGGACCCGTGCAGAACCTGATGCGTCATGCAGGATTCGGTATGAGCGCCTTCAACGCCTGGGTGCTGCTCAAGGGCCTGGAGACCATGAGCCTGCGAGTCGAGCGCATGTCCGCCAACGCGCTGGAGGTGGCGCGGTTCCTCGAGTCGCACGACGCGGTGGAGTGGGTGCGGTACTCGATGCTGCCGTCGCACCCGCAGTACGCCCTGGCCACGGAGCAGATGTCGGGCGGCGGGTCGGTGGTGACGTTCGGTCTGAAGTTCGACGACGACGAGGAGGACCGCGGCAAGCAGCGCTGCTTCTCACTCCTCAACGCGCTGAGGGTCATCGACATCTCCAACAACCTCGGCGACGCCAAGTCCCTGGTGACCCATCCCGCGACCACCACCCATGCGTCCATGGAGCCGGAGGCCCGCGCCGCAGTGGGGATCACCGACAACGTGGTCCGACTCTCGGTGGGGCTCGAGTTCGCCGGAGACCTCATCGATGACTTGCGTAGGGGTCTAAACTAAGTTTCATGCGGTCACATGACGGCGCGTCCCGGACGAGGGTGGCGGTGCTGCCCGCCGCCCACCCGGCCGTCCGCAGGATCACGGGACTGGCGTCGTCCGGGCACATCGAAATGGTCCCGGTGCGGCCGGGTGTGGTCAACGGTGAATCCCACCCGGGCACGTACGCGAAGGACGCCCGTCCGATCCCCGACCGCGACCTGGGGAGCCTGGATGTGGCCCACGTGCACTTCGGTTACGACTATCTCGAGCCGGAGAGCGCCCGCGACATGATCGAGCACCTGTCCCGCGCCGGGGTCCCGATGGTGCTGACCGTGCACGACATCGTCTACCCCTCGCACGAGGACTCGCAGCCGCACCGGGGGCACACCGGCGCGCTCGTGGGGGCCGCCGCACAGGTGCTCACGCTCACCGAGGTCGCCGCTTGTGAACTGTGGGTGCGGTGGGGTGTGCAGGCGATGGTGGTGCCGCATCCTCGGCTACTCGACGAGACGGAGATCTCGTCGGCCATCCGCGCCTCCACGCACCTCCGGGCGCCCGGGGACACCGTCGTGGGTGTGCTGTTGGAACGGATGGGCGAGAACATCGAGGGGCCCGAGCTGCTCGACCTGTTGGCGCCGGTGGCGACCGGCCGGCGGAACGCGCATCTGCGGATCGTCGTGGAGGCGCAGGCGTGGCGTGACGCGTGCGGTGAGGACCGCGAGAGCGGCGGGCACCACCTGGTGGCCGAGCTCGCGGCGGAGGGCGGGTGGGAGTCCGTGCGGTTGATCCGTTACGAGGCCCGCGACCTGGGGCCCGTGCTCGCCGAGTTCGCCGCCCTCGACGTGTGTGTCCTGCCGTATCGTTTCGCCACCCACTCCACCTGGCTGGAGCTGTGCCGGGACCTGGGGGTGGCGCCCGTGCTGCCGGCCGTGGGCTTCCTCCGTGAGCAGTGGTTCGACCGCTGCGATCCGGACGAGCATTCGGGCGAGGTGTACGACCCCAAGGACCCCGGCACCTTGACATGGGCGGTGCGCACGGCCATCGATGAACCCCGGTCGCCGCCGCCGCGCGTCGAGGGCGCGGATCCGGGGAAGGTCATGGCCGCGCACGAGCAGGCGTACCGGATGGCCGCGCGACGGCGTGAGGCGATCCAGGACGGCTCGTGAACCCGGCCTGGCGGGTGTGACCGACCGCCGGTCGGGTGACGGGTCGGTCAGGTCCCGGCGTCCGCGCGGGTGATGTCGATGGGCCAGGCGAGCATCAGCACCGAGTCGGGCGCGGGGGACGCCGAGTCCATGCTCAGCTCGAGGCACACGGTGACGGGCGCTCCCGGGGTGGTGCGGGTGGCGGCGGGCAGCACCAGGGGTTCGTCGACGGTGGCGGCGTCCACCGGCTTCGGCGGTGTCGCGTCACCGACCAGGATGCTGGGGGTGCCGCTGCTGAACGTGGGCGCGGCGCAGGCGCCTCCGATGGTGGTGACGGCCCGGATCCGGACGTCGGCGGCGGTCGTGGGGTCGCCCTCCACCAGCGCGCCCCTGCCGATCATCACGTGGGCCTCCGAACGGGAGTCGACGCTCGTCCGCAGGGTCAGGGGTTGGTACGCGGAACGGTTGCGGAGCCCGGCGGTGTCCACGCGCACGGGGAAGTGCCCGCCGTAGGTGGAGATGGGTGCGGTCCAGGTGGTGCCGAAGTCGGTGGAGGCCTGCACTGACCAGGAGGAGCTGCGCAGCGCCGACTCGCGGGCGTCGTCCTCGCGGTCCTGGAGGATCACCGTGGCGCCGAGTGCACAGGCGGAAGCGGAGCCGAGGGCGACCAGCGCGGTGGCCGCGTGTCGAATCCGCATAGCTCCTCCGAAAGCCATCACTCGGCGATCAGTCCGGAGGAGGGGGCTCCGGCACGGGCTGGCCCGCCATGATCGCCGCTTCATCCAGAGTATGGTCGCCGGTGGCCGAATCGTTACATTCCGCGCGGCGAGTGACGAATCTCACGACCGTTCCTGCGTGTTGCAGCGGGTGTCAACGGATGTAGACGACCGTCCCGGTCTTCTGGTTGACGGCGGCCCAACGCCACCTGTCCGAGTCCGGGTCGCTCGAGGTGAACGTCGTCCAGTCGCCGCTCGGGCGGGTGCCCTCGTTGATCCAGGTGTCCAGCGCGGCCAGAGCCGTGCGGGTTCCGGTGGGGACGGTGTCGCCCTCGATGACGACGTCGAAGTCATCGCCGTCGTCGTCTGGTCGGATCCGGGGGCCCGCTGCTGCGGCTCGACCGCGTCGCTGTCACGCCTGGAACCCCGGCGCGGCGGCGCTGGCATACTCGGCTGCAGTGACCCGACCACCGCGTCGGTGAAGTCACTCACACAACCCACGAGGAGTCGTCGATGCCCCCCACCTCCGCTCTGAAGCTCGGTTACAAGGCCTCGGCCGAGCAGTTCGGCCCGCGGGATCTGGTCGAGTACGCGATCCTGGCGGAGCAGGCGGGCATGGACTCGGCCACGGTCTCGGACCACTTCCAGCCGTGGCGCCACGACGGCGGCCACGCCCCGTTCTCCCTGGCGTGGATGACGGCCGTGGGGGAGCGCACCGAGCGGCTGCAGCTGGGCACCTCCGTGCTCACCCCCACGTTCCGCTACAACCCGGCGGTGCTCGCGCAGGCCTTCGCCACCATGGCGTGCCTCTACCCGGACCGCATCTTCCTCGGCGTGGGCACCGGCGAGGCGCTCAACGAGATCGCCACGGGCCACCAGGGGCAGTGGCCGGAGTTCAAGGAGCGGTTCGCCCGCCTGCGCGAGTCGGTCCGGCTCATGCGCGAGCTGTGGACCGGCGAGACCACCAACTTCGACGGCGATTTCTACACCACCAAGGACGCGTTCCTCTACGACGTGCCCGAGGGTGGCGTGCCGGTCTACATCGCCGCCGGTGGACCCGTGGTGGCCAAGTACGCCGGCCGGGTGGGCGACGGCTTCATCTGCACCTCGGGCAAGGGCATGGAGCTCTACACCGACAAGCTCCTGCCGGCGGTGGAGGAGGGCGCGGGAATCAACGACCGTGACTCCTCCCGGATCGACCGGATGATCGAGATCAAGATCAGCTACGACCCCGACCCGGCGGCGGCCCTGGAGAACTGCCGCTTCTGGGCGCCGCTCTCGCTGACGCCCGAGCAGAAGCACTCCGTGGACTCGCCGCGCGAGATGGAGCGCCTGGCCGACGAGCTGCCCATCGAGCAGGTCGCCAAGCGCTGGATCGTCGCCTCGGATCCCGATGACGCGGTCGCGCAGGTCAAGCAGTACGTCGACGCCGGCCTGAACCACCTCGTGTTCCACGCGCCGGGCCACGACCAGAAGCGGTTCCTGGACCTGTTCAAGACCGACCTCGAGCCGCGGTTGCGTGACCTGGCGTGAGCGGCGCGAGCACCGTCCCGGGCCCGGACAAGGCTGACCTCTCCGGCCTCGAGGGCCTCCTCGACGTGGCCGAATCGGTTCGAGTCCTGCGCTACCCGCACGAGACGGAAGCCGACGAGGAGGGTCAGACCACGGAATGGCACTGCGACATCGTCGTCGTCGACAACGTCCCCGCGCCCGGGTTCACCACCTACGCCACCGTCGGCGCCCGGGAGCTCCCCACCAACGTCACCACGCCCGACGGTCGGCAGATCCGCAGTGAGTTCGTCACCGTCGGCCGCACCGGACACCGCGCCATGGCCGACGTCCTGGACGCGTGCGCTCTGGCCGTGGCCACCGGGTCCATCCACGTGGCACCGGGCGCGGTGATCCCCGGCGCGGTGGGGCTCGTCGACTCCGGCCGACGCTGCGAGCACCTGGTCCTCACCCCGCCGTTCCTGTGGCCCGACCTGCAGGTGGTCGACGAGACCGGCGGCCCGGACGGCACCGGACCACTGCTCACCCGGCTGCAGGCCGTCCCGATCACCTCCGCCGAGATGTCGGCGGTCG
>NZ_JAALEF010000335.1:0-1711 GCF_014145245.1 Dietzia sp. B44
CGGCACCGGGGACGCGCGGACCCGGACCTCGCTGGCGCTGTCCGACGAGGTCGCGGCCGCGATGGCCGCCGGACCGGTCCGCGAGCTGGTGACGGCCGGTCAGACCCACCGCGTCTGGGTCGACCGGCGCGAGGCCCAGTTCAGCTCGTGGTACGAGTTCTTCCCCCGCTCCACGGGCGGGTGGGACGAGCGGGGCCGGCCCGTCCACGGCACCTTCGCCACCTCGCGCACCCACATCGACCACGCCGCGGACATGGGCTTCGACGTGGTGTACCTGCCGCCCATCCACCCGATCGGGGTGGTCAACCGGAAGGGCCGCAACAATTCGCTCACCCCGGACCCGGGCGACGTCGGTTCGCCCTGGGCGATCGGTTCCGCGGACGGCGGCCACGACGCGGTGCACCCGGAGCTCGGCACCATCGAGGATTTCCGCGAGCTGGTCGAGTACGCCGCCACGAGGGGTGTCGAGATAGCGCTGGACCTGGCGTTGCAGTGCGCGCCGGACCACCCGTGGGCGCAGGCGCACCCCGAGTGGTTCACGGTGCTGCCCGACGGGCACATCGCCTACGCCGAGAACCCGCCCAAGAAGTACCAGGACATCTACCCCGTCAACTTCGACCTCGATCCCGAGGGGATCTACGCCGAGGTGCTCCGGGTGGTGCGGCTGTGGACCTCCCTGGGCGTACGGATCTTCCGGGTGGACAACCCGCACACCAAGCCGGCCGACTTCTGGAGCCGCCTGATCGCCGAGGTCAAGCGCACGGAACCGGACGTGCTGTTCCTCGCCGAGGCCTTCACCCGTCCCGCCCGCATGTTCGGCCTGGCCAGGCGGGGCTTCTCGCAGTCGTACACCTACTTCACCTGGAAGACCACCAAGTCCGACCTGGTGGAGTTCTGCGAACAGCTGCTGGCGCACGTCGACGAGGCCCGGCCCAACATGTTCACCAACACCCCGGACATCCTCCACGAGTCGCTGCAGCGCGGGGGCCCCGCGATGTTCGCGATCCGGTCGACGCTCGCGGCCACGCTGTCCCCGGCGTGGGGCGTGTACTCGGGCTTCGAGCTGTTCGAGTGGCAGCCCGTCACCGACGGCAGCGAGGAGTACCTGGACTCGGAGAAATACGAGCTCCGGCCCCGGGACTTCGCCGGTGCCGAGGCGGCGGGCCAGTCCCTCGCGCCGTGGCTCCGGACCCTCAACCGGATCCGCCGGGAGCACCCCGCCCTCCAGCAGCTGCGCACCCTGCGGTTCCACGACGTGGACAACGACCAGATCCTCGCCTACTCCAAACTCGACCCCACCACCGGCGACTGCGTCCTCACGGTGGTCTCACTCGACTCGCACGGGGTCCAGGAGGGCACCCTCCGGCTGGACATGGCCGCTCTCGGGTACGACGACGACGCCCGGTTCAGCGTCCACGACGAGGTCTCCGGCAGCGAGTTCCACTGGGGTTCGAGCAACTACGTGCGACTCGAGCCGTGGACGGCGGTCGCACACATCGTCGTGGTCCCGCCCTGCGACGAAGCACGTAGGGTCGAACTGACCTACCGCACGCACATCGTGGATTGAGGGACAACGGCATGGGAAAGCACCACGGCAAGGGCCGACCCGCTACCGAGAGCTCCGCCACGGCGCCCGGCAGGGTGCCACCGCCCGTCGACCCCGGGGCGGCCTGGCGGACGCCCGAGGAGGTCGCCCGCGACGAGGCGGGGC